>NZ_JAHUWC010000019.1:0-142317 GCF_019219185.1 Pseudomonas sp. PDM26
GTCAGGCGCGACTCTCATCGTGGCGCGGGGCATGCCCCAGATAGACGCCGGATAGATTTAAGCAAGCCAACCACTTCACCCATTAATCAGTATTGCAAAAATGGGGGTGACCATAGATTTTTATGCGTGCATCGCGAGCATTTGCGCTGTTTATCGAGTGGTTGCGCAGGCATTGAAAGTCAAAAGATCGCAGCCTGCGGCAGCTCCTACGGGTTTTGCGTACACGCGCAAAATGACGGTTGTAGCGGACCCATGTAGGAGCTGCCGCAGGCTGCGATCTTTTGATCTTGCTTTTGCGATCTGGAGATTGTTGATCAAGATCAAAAAGATCGTCCGAACGCGGCCCGAGCCTGCGGCAGCCCCTACAGATATTTCGTTATATGTGTTCCCCGGAATTCCGTGAAGAACCATTTTTTATGGGGCCAGTATTTTTCGCTCTTGACGCGTGACCGCCCTGGGTTTCCTGAAGAAAATACCGTAGACAATCGACAGCACCAGCAGGAACGGCACACCGAACACCAGGGTCATCTTGAAGGCCTCAGTGAAATAGGTCGTGATCATCACCGCCCCCATCAGCACCAGCCCCAGCAATGTGCTGTAGGGAAACAGACGCATGCGGAACGACAGTTTGCGGTTGCCATTGCGTTCGTGAAAACGACGGAAACAGTAGTGCGTGAGGAAGATCATGAACCAGGTAAAGATCGCGCCGAACATCGAGATCGCCATCATCAGGGTGAACGAACTTTCCGGGTACAGGATGTTGAGCAAGGTCGCCAGGGCGATCCCCGAACTCGAAAGCAACAGCGCGTTCAACGGAATCCCGGTCTTGCTCAACGCACCCATGGATTTTGGCGCGTAGCCGGCACGGGACAGGCTGAACATCATGCGCGTGGTGATGTACAACTGGCTGTTCATCGCCGACAACGCGGCAATCAGGATCACGAAATTCATCACGCCGGTGGCGCCGGGAATGCCGATGGCTTGCATCACCGTGACGAACGGACTCTGGGCATTGCCTGCCTGGACCCAGGGCACGATCGCCAGCATCAACGCCAGGGTCAGCAGGTAGAACACCACCAGGCGCACGATAGTCCCGCGAAAGGCTTTCTTCACCGCCTGCTCCGGGTCTTTTGCCTCACCGGCGGCCACCGCGATCATCTCCACGCTCAGGTAGCTGAAGATCGACACGATCACCGCGATCCACATCCCTTGCAGGCCATTGGGGAAGAAGCCGCCGTGAGCGGTGTAATTGTGCACGCCGTACTCCGGATTGCCGGAACCGAACACCACATACACTGCCAGGATGATGAAGCCGACAATCGCGCCGATCTTGATGGTCGAGAACCAGTACTCGAAGGTGCCGAAAGTCTTCACGCTGATGGCATTGAGCACGATCAGCACGCTGGAGAACGAGACGATCCATACCCACTCCGGCACGTTGGCGAACCAGTACTTCATATACATCGCCACCGCCGTCACTTCCGTGCCGACCGCGAGCACGATCGCCGCCCAGTAGGCATAGCGCACCAGGAACCCGGCCAGCGGGCTGACATAAAATTCGGCGTAGGCACCGAACGAACCCGAGGTCGAATGGGCCACAGTCATTTCCGCCAGGCAACCCATCAGCAGCAAGGTGATGATTGCGCCGATGGCATAGCTGAGCAATACACTCGGCCCGGCATACCCGATGGCATAGGCGCTGCCCATGAACAGCCCGGTGCCGATTGCACCGCCAATGGCGATCATGCTCATCTGCCCCGACGTCAGCTGACGCCGCAGGCCGTGTTCACGGTTGGATATCGTTTCGAAACCGCAGTTATCGGTCATTTTTATGTCCTCTGGATTTTGTCTTTCTTGAAGAGCACGTCGTAGGTTTAACGGTGGGGATCAGCCACGCACAGCAGGACACGGATCAGAAAATACTCAGCGGATATTCGATGATCACCCGGACTTCGTTGTTGTCCGTGGTGTCGGCACGGGCGACCTGCGCAGTGGAACGCACACTGGCCTGACGCACGCGTATTGAAAGATCCCTGGCCTTGCCCGACTGCACGACATAGCGCGCCTCGATGTCACGCTCCCAGCGCTTGCCGTCATCGCCGTAACGTCCATAGGCGCCATTGGGTCCGCCGTCGTAATGGCTGTCATCGATGTGGTCGCCACTGACGTAACGCGACATGAAGCTCAGGCCCGGCACGCCGAAAGGTGCCATGTCCAGGTCATAACGCAGTTGCCAGGAGCGTTCGTTGGGGGCGTTGAAATCGAGAACCTGAATCGAGTTGGCGAGGAAGATCGACGTGCCTGGCTGCTGGTCGAAGCCCAGGTAATCGAACGGCTCGTCGCCATCGACCCGCTGGTACGCCAGGGTCAACCGATGGGCACCGAATTTGTACGCGGTGGACAGCGACCAGGTGGTGTTGTCGATCTTGCCGGCCAGGCTCTGGCCGTTGTCGTTGGTGCGATAGAGATTGAAGTCCAGGTTCAGCGACTGGCCTTCGCCAAGGGCAAAGGTGTAGTTGGTATTGGCGTAGTACTGGCGCCAGATGTCGGTGAACTGCGAACCGTACAGGCTGACACTCAGTTGATCGCTCAGGGCATAACTGCCGCCCAGATAATCGACGCTGCGGGTTTCCACGCCGGCGTACAGCGCTTTGAGCGCGCCATTGGCATTGGTCGAATTGCTGTCGTTGCCGGCGGTGAAGTGACCGATGTCCAGTTGCAATGCCTTGAGTTCATTGCTGGTCAGTTGAAAGCCGGTGGCACTGTTGGTGAACAGACGCGCATTGCCAGTGCCGAACACCGGGTTGAGCGGTGTCAGGTTGCCGTACTTGAGTTCGGTCTGCGAAATTCGCGCCTTCAGCGCACCGCCCGCTTCGGAATACTCATCCTCGGGACGACCATCGGCATCGACCGGCAGCAGACCCGTGCCCGTGCGACCTTTGCCACTATCGAGCTTGATGCCCAACTGCGCATAGGCATCGACCCCGAATCCCAGCGTTCCCTGGGTGTAGCCGGAGCGGTAATCGAGCATGACCCCGTGGGCCCACTCGTCCCGATAGTTCTGACCGCCCGGGTTGTTGAGGTTGTTGCGGTAGAAATAAAAGTTACGGTTGGTCAGGGTCAGGCTGCTGTCTTCGACAAATCCGTTGTCAGAGGCGGCACAGGCCATTTGGCCAAGGCAACTGGAGATGGCGAGCGGCAAGGCAGGCCAGAGGGACAGTTTCATTCTGCGTGCTCCTTATTATTGTGATTGCAGAACTGGTTATTGCCGGCAGCCGAAGCCCTGCCGCTGGGAAACTCCCGCAGCAGGACAAGGACGCCGCAGGGTTCAGGTCACGCTGTGGCGAACCTGGAATTGCGCTTGCGACCAGGTGTTCCGGTCGAGGATCTCGCCGAGGATCTGCACCGCATCCCAGACTTCGGTGAAGGTCGTGTACAGCGGGGTGAAACCGAAACGCATGATGCGTGGCTCGCGGTAATCACCAATCACGCCTCGCTCGATCAGGGCCTGGATCACCGCATAACCTTCCGGGTGTTCGAAGCTGACGTGGCTGCCACGTCTGGCGTGCTCACGGGGTGTGATCAACTTCAGTTCGTGAGCCGCGCAACGCTGCTCGACCAATTCGATGAACAGGTCGGTCAGGGCCAGGGATTTGCGGCGCAAGCTGGCCATGTCGGTCTGGGCGAACACGTCCAGGCCGCACTCGACCATCGCCAAAGAGGTAATCGGCTGGGTACCGCACAGGTAGCGCGCGATGCCGCTGCTCGGCTGGTAATGCGACTCCATGGCGAATTGCCGCGAATGGCCGAACCAGCCGGACAACGGCTGCGGCACCAGATCGCACAACTGTGGCGAAACCCAGACAAAGGCCTGCGAACCCGGCCCGCCATTGAGGTACTTGTAGGTGCAGCCGATGGCGTAGTCGGCACCCGCCTGATGCAGGTCGACCGGCACCGCGCCGGCGGAATGGGCCAGGTCCCAGATCGCCAGCGCGCCACATTCGTGGCTCAGCGCGGTCAGGGCCTGCATGTCGTGCATGTAGCCGGTCTTGTAATTGACATGGGTGAGCATGACCACCGCCGTGTCCTGGTCAATCGCTTGCGGCAACGCTTCAGGACTGTCCACCAGGCGCAGGGTGTAACCCTGTTGCAGCATCTGCGCGAGGCCTTCGGCGATGTACAGGTCGGTGGGGAAATTGCTCGATTCGCTGACGATCACCCGTCGCTGCGGCGACCTGGTGGCCTGTACGCGCAAAGCGGCGCTCAGCACTTTGAACAGGTTGATCGAGGTGGTATCGGTCACCACGACTTCACCCTCCCCCGCACCGATCAAGCCCGCCAAACGGTTGCCCAGACGCTCGGACAGCTCGCGCCAGCCTGCGCTGTTCCAGCTGCGGATCAAGCCATTGCCCCACTCCTCGGCAACCACCGCTTGCGCCCGGGCCAAAGCAGCGACCGGCCGCGCACCCAAGGAATTGCCATCGAGATAAATAACGCCCTCGGGGAGCGCAAACTGCCGGCGCAGGGGCGCCAGCGCGTCCTGGGCATCAAGCGCCAGGCAACTGTTTCTTGTCGTCATCGGGTGTCCTGTTTTTTGTTATGCGACGCCATCCGGGCAGGTTGCACCAGCCGGTTCCTGCGCCCTGATTCAAGGCGCTTCACTTGCCTTTCGGTGGAGAGATAATGAACGAACCTTTGAAGAATTTTCGTGCAAAGTAACTGGTCATGTAGTAGTTATTTCGCAGAATATTCGAATCAACCCCCAATAAACGCGGATTTATTCAAACCATGAATCTTGACTCGACAGACCTGCGAATCCTGCATCAATTGCAACAGGATGGCCGTATCAGCAATCAGGAATTGGCAGAGAAAGTCGCCTTGTCACCGTCGGCTTGCCTGCGTCGTTTGCGCCTGCTGGAAAGCGAAGGAATCATCACCGGCTATCGCGCGGTGCTGAATGCCGAGCGGCTGGGCATTGAACTGGAAGCCATCGTTCATGTGTCGCTGCGACAGGACGTCGAGGACTGGCACGAGACCTTCATCAAGAAGGTTCAGCAGTGGCCGGAGGTGGTCACCGCGTATGTCGTTACCGGGGCAAGCAACTATGTGTTGCGGGTCCAGGCCCGCAACCTCAAACACTTCTCGGATTTCATCGTCAACCACCTCAACCGGACCGCCGGCGTCACCGATATACGTTCGGAAATCGTCCTGCAAAAAATCAAGGAGCGCCAGCAATTGCTGGATCTGGTGGTACGCAAGTAAGGACGCCGACCTTCAATGCCCGTGCAGGCGCCGGGCTTCGTTGCGCTGCAACGTCATGCTCGGGGTTTCGTCGAACAACTTGCGGTACTCGGTGGAAAAACGCCCCAGGTGCATGAACCCCCAGCCCATCGCGATCGCGGAAATATTGCGTGCCGAACCGTGCTCAAGCATCTCCTGGCGCACGGCGTTCAAGCGGTACTTTTTCAGGTAGACCATCGGCGACATGGCGAAGTACTTCTTGAACGCATCGAACAACTTGAAGCGCGAAACGCCGGCAGCGGCCTCGATGTCCTCCAGGTGCAACGCTTCGCGGGCGTTGTCGTGGATGTACTGTCGAGCCCTGATCAGGTAATGCGGCAACTTCACGCCCAGCACATCCCGCAGCGCCTGCGAATAGTTGTTGGGCTGGGCCAGGATCAGGCCCTTGATCAGCGAGCTTTCAATGTCCCGGGTGAAGGCCACTTGTTCGAAGAGTTCGCTGCTGCGCGCAAGCTCGTCGATGAAATAACGCGCCATGCGCCACCACGACGCCGATGCGCCATCGATCGCATCCATCACCGGCTCGAATCGCAGCGGCGCGTCCAGAGGCCGTTGCAACATCCCCTCCAGCGCTTCGCTCATCGCGATACGCGTAATCACCACCTGAACCTTGCGACAGTCACCGGAGATCGCCAGCAGCTGGTTTTCATTGGGCGACACGATGACCCCTTGATCGCAGTCGGACCTGAGCACGCTGCCGTCCTTGCTCAGCTCCTGTTGGCCCACCAGCGGCAAGCTCAGGCTGTAGCTGCTGAAGTGCTCGGCGTCTTCGATATCGATGGTGACGTCGGTGCCGTATTCGATAGTGCCCAGGGTGGTGGCCATCGATTTGAACATGTTGGCGTTGTGATGAAAGCGAATCCGTTCGGGGGTCGCGCTCACCAGTCGATGGGGCCCGCAGATACCGGACATCCAGCTTCTGGCGGCCTCGAGGTCATCGCTGTCGACACGAATGTCGCGAAACTGCGGATCCACTTTGCTGCTCATCACGGTGCACTCACAGGCAATATTTTCGGCGCGCTCTGACGGCGCGTACCAGTCTGGAAAGGAGCAACTTCCACGCCATGAATCGTCGGCGCCCACTTAACGGATAGTGATCGGCAACCAAGCGGATAAGGCATGGCTGACAAAGCCACAAAAGCACTCGACCAGCACTTGATGTAGCGCAAAACATTATCCGATTGGCGCAATCAGGTGCAGCTGTTTATCACCTGGTGCGGGATTTGTGTCATCGCTGCCCACCCCACTGTTACCTGCCCCCAATTTTACGGACTGCCTTCGCCAACTTATCGGGTAGACCGCCACCCGCCCCGCTCCTCTAATGAGCGCACCAATTAGCCCAATAAAAAAGGCTCTTCACGCAATCCCGGGAAACTGTAGGAGCCAGCTTGCTGGCGATGGACTCAAGTACGCCGCGTTTATCCGGTTCACACGCGTTATCGTTATCGACCATCGCTGCGATGCGACGTACTCAGCGGCCGCAGAATCGCCCTGACCGGACTGGCGTCCAGATGAGCAAAGCGCAGCGGCAAGGCGATCAATTCATAATCGCCTTCCGGGACATCGTCCAGCACGATGCCTTCAAGAATCGCCATGTGATGGCGGGCCACGGCACCGTGTGAATCCATGGTCCTGGATTGCTGGGGGTCCAGTGACGGCGTATCGATGCCAATCAACCGCACACCCAGGCTCGCCAGCAAGTCGATGGTTTCCCTGGCAACGGCCGTGAACCCTGAATCCCAGGCTGTCAGCGGCGCTTGTCGATAGGTGCGCAGCAGCACGCGCTCGGGCACGTCGCGCAAACGTCCTTGCAGTTGCCCGGGCAGCACCAGTTCGCCGCTGTCCAGACAATGCAACACGCGGCAAGGCCCGATATAGACGTCCAACGCCACATCGCCAATTGGCGCGCCATCAGCGCTGTAATGCAGCGGTGCATCGACGTGGGCGCCGGTATGCGGCGACAGGGTGATGCGTGCGACATTCACCGGACACTCGGGACCGTAGGTCCAGACGCGCTCCTCCTGGAACGGCGTGTCCCCCGGCCAGGTCGGCGTTTCGGTACTCAAGGGTGGACTGATGTCCCACAACGTTGTGATTTTTGTCATCGCAATGCTCACCGGATTTTCCGAGTGAAATGATACGAGCGACAGCGGTGAAGATTCGTGCAAAAACCTTGGGTAACCGTGCGGGTTTTCGCACAAAGCGCCGCGGAGGATCGCGATTGCGGCAGGAAATTTCAACGCGTGTCGTTTTCACAAAGTTCGGTTCAGGGCTCTCTCAAACGCCATACCCGCCCTTCTTGTGGCGAACGACGATAGGGATCAGCTCTCAGCGCAGGGGCTGGAGTCCTGACTGGACTCAGCGGCCAGTTTCAATCGGTCCGCTTTACTGATGTATTTTGACTTGCTTTTCGGTGCCAATTTGGCACTGGCCTTTTTGGCGTTAGCCTTTAACAACTGATTTATTTTTTTACGACGATTCATATTTTCCTGCTCCTTTTGCAAGTGCCTGAATGATATCAGCTTAAAGTGCCTGGCCAGTTCCCTGTTCAGATCCAGACTGCGTGAAAACGCATGCGCGGCTTTAAAGCCTGCGTTGCTACATGAAATCTGCCAGCGTTTGCTCAGGCAGCCGGGCAATCGCGATCTGGGCAGCTTCAACAAGACTGAACTAGTTTTACCTGCAGGCTTCGAGTGCCTGGAGTTCTTCCTGCACCGGCATCGCAGTGAGCGGTGCGTAAGCCCATTTGTACGCGTAATGCTGTTCAGTTGAGGAAACTGTAGGAGCGAGCTTGCTCCGGGCGGCGTTCCGACGATGGTCGTTAACGATAACGCGTATTTACTGGTTATACGCGGCGCTCTTGAGTCCATCGCGAGCAAGCTCGCTCCTACAGAGGACCACAATAGCGATCCACTGCCTGTCGGCAAGGAGTTGTGATGCGCGCCACAGCCTTTTCAATCGGTGGACCTGCCCCTTGGTTCCATTGCCGCACTCAACAAAGAGAGCGCTTTTGTTTCGACACTATTGCCGGTCGGTATGTCGTGCTTTGTTTTTTTGGTTCCGCGGCTGATCCTGCATCAATTAAAGTTCTGGAAGGTGCTCGGGCCCATCGCCAGCGGTTCAATGACGATCACATCAGCTTCTTTGGTGTTTCCGTAGATCCCGAGGACGAAAAGCTCAAGCGGGTAGAAAGTGCGATACCTGGCATGCGCTTCATCTGGGACTTCGATCGGTCAGTCAGCCAGCTCTACGGTACATTGCAGCCAGACGGCAGCCTCAGACAAATGACCTATGTGCTCGATCCTGCGCTGCGTGTCCTGGCCATCGTCCCGATAGAGGCACCGGTCGATAACCATATACCCTCGTTAATGCGCTTTCTGGATAGATTACCCGCACTGGCTGCGCCACATGCTGCCACCCCACACGCCCCCGTCCTGGTGCTTCCCCGTATATTTGAGCCCAGGCTGTGTAAAGCACTCATCCGTTATTACGACGAACGTGGCGGGGAGGAATCCGGATTTATGACGGAGCAGTCGGGTAAAACCGTCCAGGTCACCGACCATGGTCACAAGCAACGTCGTGACTGCGTTATCGAAGACAAGGTTCTATCCAAGGCATGCTCGCTGCGTATAGCCAACCGTTTGCTTCCAGAGCTACACAAAGCGTTCCAGTTCAATGCCACTCGAATGGAGCGCTATCTGGTGGCCTGCTACAACAGCGACGAAGGCGGGCACTTCCGGCCCCATAGGGACAACACCACCAAGGGTACAGCGCATCGCCGTTTTGCAGTTTCCCTGTTTCTTAATTCGGGAGAGTACGAAGGCGGTTTTCTGCATTTTCCAGAGTTTGGAAAAGTGCTTTACAGCGCTCCAACAGGAGGGGCCGTGGTGTTTTCGTGTTCACTTTTGCACGAAGCCACGCCTGTAACCCAAGGTCGCCGCTATATGTTTCTCCCGTTTCTATACGATGATGCTGCTCGCGTCATTCGAGAAGAGAATCTTCCATTTATTGGACGCTGACTCGTGTGCAACACAACTCAGCTGTCATTAGCGCTTGGTCGACCGGTAGGCAAGGCTTCCTTCAACTACTGCTTCGTCTTGCCCTGCTCGGGAAACAACGACTCGAATCGCGGCGTCGCCCGGGCAACGAAACCCTGCCCCTGGCGCATGATGAAATAGGCAGCGAGGTCATGCCGCTCGGCGAAGGCATAACCTTCCTCCGGGCCGAGCACCATCAACAGCGTAGACAAGCCATCGGCATGCAGCCCTAAAGGGTCGACCACCGTCACTGCCGCCAGCGCGTGCTTCACCGGCCTGCCGACACGTGGATCGAAGGTGTGCGAATAGAGCTGGCCACCTTCCTCGAAATAGTTGCGATAATCGCCAGAGGTGGAAACGCTGTAGCCGTCCAGTGCAATGGTGCGCTCCACTTGCCGCTCGCTTGCGCCGCTCGGCACCTCCAGGGCGATGCGCCAGGGCGAGCCATCCGGCTTGCGGCCGACCGCCTTGAGTTCGCCGGTGATCTCGACCAGATAGGCCTGGATGCCCAGGGCCGAAAGCCTATCGCCGACCTGATCCACCGCATAGCCGGCGACAATGCTGTCAAAATCCAGTTGCGCCGCCACATCCTTGCACAGCTTTTCGCCATCCAGGTGCAAGTGCTGATGCCCTACCCGTGCCCGCTCCCGTGCCAGCGCGCCAGCATCCGGCAAGCGCTCCCCCCGTGACTGCGGACCGAATCCCCAGAGGTTCATCAATGGCTGCACCGTCAGGTCGAAAGCCCCGCCACTCTCGCGGAACAGAAACTCACCGTACGCCAGCAAGCGCTGCATATCTTCCGGCAACGCCTGACAGGCGCCGGCCGGTAGATCGTTGAAGCGGGAAACCACGGAGTCGCTACGCCAGTTGGAAAACTGCTGGTCGAGCGCCGCCAGTATCGTCTCGACTTCGGCCTTTACTCGCTGCGAGTCGGGCGTCTGCGCGGCGGGTACGTACTGGATCGAATAAGTGCTCCCCATGGTGGGTCCGGAAATGCGCTCGATCCGTTCGCCACAGCCATACAGCAACGTCAACAGCATCACCAGCAGGCTTACGCGCATCAATCAACACCTCTGTGATCCCGCGTGGGATGACTACCGCTCATCAGCAGGTCTGATCAAAAAATGAACAAAACCTCTACTCGGCACTCTGAGTTGCGGGGTGATCAATTGTCCCCCTCCCTTTTCGCTCAACGTCCTGGAAGCAAAAAAACCATCATATGCATTAGCGCATAGGGGTGTTTTTTGCCCAAAAATTGGAGGACAGAAAATGTCTAACCATTCGTTGCAGAGCGTCGAGCGCATGCAGAGCCGCGTCCGCGCCCAGCGCCAGCCGCAACAGAAACCCTTCTGGCGCAACCTGCTGGCCATCGCCTCACCCTCACAGCTTAGTTGGCACGGAGGGATCGAGCTCAGGGGCTACAAAGAATTATCCAACGCCATGCCGGTTGCCTCGGTCCCGATTGCAAACATACAGCTGGCGATTCCGCTCGAGCGCGGTCGCCGGTCCGTCCAGCCTTGCGTGCAGCCGGGACAGCATGTGCGCAAGGGCGAGGTGATCGGTATTGGCGATGACAACACCCCTTGGGTGCATGCCAGCACCTCCGGCATCGTGGAACGGATTGATCTCGCCTTCGCGGCCGACTCGGCCGAGCCGGTCATGGCCGTCATTCTGAATGCAGATGGTCTGGATGAGTGGATCGAACGCCCGGTGCCGGGGCTGCCGCAAACGCCCGAGGCGCTGGTCGAACGAGCATTGCAGATGGGCATAGTCGGTCTTGGCGGGGCGGGTTTCCCGACGGCCCTCAAGCTGGCCGGCGCCCGGCAGCCCGATCTTCTGCTGATCAACGGTGCCGAATGCGAGCCCTTCCTTACCTGCGATGACCGTCTCATGCGCGAACGCGCCGAGGCGCTGATCGAGTACGCCGACTATGTCGCCACCCTGATGGGAATAACACTGACCCGCTTCGGTATCGAAACCAACAAACCTGAGGCGATTACCGCGTTACGCGCCGCCGCTCGTCAGGCGCGCACCCGGGTCGAGATATGGCCGCTACCGGCGCGTTACCCGGCAGGAGGGCAGCCGTTGATGATCAAGGCCCTTAGTGGCCGCAACCTGGCGCCAGGGACCCTGCCCGCCGATATCGGCGTACTGGCGCTGAATGTCGCGACGCTCTACGCACTGGGCCGGGCCGTCTTCCACGGCGAGCCACTGGTAAGACGCGTGCTGACGCTGACCGGGGACTGCAAGCGCCCCGGGAATGTCCTGGTGCCGGTGGGTTACCCGGTCAGCGCACTGCGCGCACTTGCTGGCGCAGCCCCCGAAGGCCAGTTGACCCAGGTCGGCGGGCCGATGATGGGACAGCCGTTACCGGACCCCACTGCCGTCATCAGCAAGACCAGTAGTTGCCTGATATTCGGCGCCGAGCGCTACTTGCCGGCACCTCAGCCCGCAAGCAGTTGCATTCGCTGTACGCGCTGCGTGGATGTCTGCCCGATGTCGCTCAGGCCGCTGGATCTCTACGCTGCGGCCGAACGCCTTGACAAGGCCAGCCTGCAGGAACTGCGATTGGATGCCTGTATCGAATGCGGCAGCTGCAGCAGCACCTGCCCGAGCAATCTGCCGCTGCGCGAACGTTTCCGCCAGAGCAAGACGGAGCTACGTGCATGAGCCTGATATTCCGTTCTACCGCGCACCGACAACTGCGCACAATAATGCTGCTGGTCAGCCTGTGTCTCCTGCCGGGCACCGCCCTGTACGCCTGGCAATTTGGCATCGTGGTCTGGTTGCAGACTTTCTGGTGCGTGCTGCTCGCCCTGGGCTTCGAAGCCGGCCTGCTGCGCCTGCGCGGACGTAATGTCCGCGAGGGTTTGAGCGACCTGAGTTGGCTGGTGCTAGGCCTGATACTGGCTCGGGCATTGCCGCTGCTGGTGCCGCTGTGGATGATCGCCGTGGCCAGCTTTGCCGCGCTCGCACTGTGTAAACACGGCAGTGGGGGCCTGGGTCGCAACCGCCTCAACCCCGCCATGGTTGGCCTGGGGATCATCGCTATCTGCTTCTACCAGCAACTGTACCCTGCGCCTTCGAACTATGCCCCCTGGACTCTCGCCCTGGACGCCAAGGCGGTTCTGCTACAACAGTTGCAGCTGGCGCCACGCCTTAACCTCGATGCGTTCGCCGGCGCCACTCAGTTGGCCAAGAACCAGTTCACACTGATCACACCCAATCTGTCGGGGTACGGCTACATTGCCGGCGGTTTGATGCTGGCAGTCCTGCGGGTGATCCGAATCGAGATTTCGCTGGCGATGCTCGCGAGCACAGTATTGCTGTGCCTGGCAGCCGGTCATAACCTACAGGAAAGCCTGTACAACCTCAGTCTCGGTGGCTATCTCTTCACGGCCTTCTTCATCGCCACCGATCCGGTCACCAGTCCCGATACACGCGCCGGTCGCATCCTCTTCGGCGTGGCCATTGGAGCGGTGACTGAATTGATTCGCGAATTCGGGCTTTATGCCGATGGTCTGTGCTTCGCCGTGCTGGCCGCCAATCTGCTGGTACCGCAGATCGACCAGTTGGTGCTGCGCCTACAGCGCCCCTGGTACACACGGACACCTGGCACTGAGAGCCTGTGCAGCGGGTAGCCCGCGCCTCTTCGGCGGGTACCCGACACACCTTGCGTGGTTGGATTCGCGCCCACTGATGCGGTAGCAGTTGACCGGCTACCGCATTACGTCGTGCGTCCACCAGCGGCCACTGGAAAACAGGGGTTTATCGCAACGGATCATTCCCACGAGAAATAAAAAACGCGCAGCCTGTTGTCGATTTCACAGCGTCCGGTTCGACTATCTTTCAGGCAATGGTCTCAAGGGATCGCAGACTTCCCTGCCTGAACTCTTTCACCCGGATGAATCAGGAGAAGAACATGCGCACACTTACCGTTGCCGCGTTCGTGAGTCTGGACGGCGTCATGCAAGCGCCCGGCGGGCCCGAGGAGGACACCAGTGGCGGATTCCACTTCGGTGGCTGGATCGTCCCCTACGCCGACAAAACCACCGGTCAGGCCGTACAGGACCTGTTCTCCCAGCCGTTCGAGTTGCTGCTGGGACGTCGTACCTACGACATCTTCGCCGCCTACTGGCCCCACATTCAGGCCAACTCCGCCCACCACACCATTGCTGATCTATTCAACGGCGTACCCAAGCACGTGGCCACCCATCGCGCCGATTCGCTGGCCTGGCAGAACAGTCATGCGCTGCAGGGCAACCTGGTCGACGCGATCAGCGCGCTCAAGCGCCAGGACGGTCCTCAACTACTGACCCAAGGCAGCGGCGAACTGGTGCGCCAACTGCTTGCCGCCGGCCTGGTGGACGAGTTGCGGCTGATGATTCATCCCATCCTGCTGGGGCGCGGCAAGCGTTTGTTCGACGACAACGCACAAGCGTCGGCCTTCACCTTGCTGAACTCGTTCAGCTCGCCCGGGGGTGTGCTGATCGCCCGTTACATCCGCAGTGGCGGGGTGCGCACAGGCACATTCGAACAATAGCCCAGGTGAAAAAAGCGTGGGCACGCTCCCTTGTAGGAGCTGCGGTGCGGCGATCCGACTTGTCGGGTCGCCGCATCGCAGCGATGGTCGATAACGATAACGCGTGTGAGCCGGATAAACGCGGCGTACTTGAGTCCATCGCCAGCAAGCTGGCTCCTACAGTTTCCCGGGATTGCGTGAAGAACCGAAATTAAGCCTGGGCTAAGGTTGCCTCTGTTAGTCTTCGACGTTTTTAAGTCGTCGAGCATTTCGAAGATGGGTAGTGTCGATACAAACACCAAGCCACCGTTCAGCATCGTTCTGGTTAATTACAAAACCCTTGATTTGACCAGGATCTGCCTGGACCTGTTGCGTGAGCCTGTACGCAAAGCCGCAATCCCGGTCTGGGTGGTGGATAACGGTTCGGCGGACGCCAGCGTCGAGTATTTGCGCTCACTCGACTGGATCAACCTGATCGAACGGGATGCCCCCACCAAAGAGCCGGGCCACATCGCCCATGGCAAGGCGCTGGACATGGCGCTGGCCAGGGTTGATACCGACTATCTGTTGCTGATGCATACCGACACGTTCGTCTTCGATGCAAACGTCTTTTCGATGATGATGGAGCACTGCACAAAAGATCGAAACGTCGCAGCGGTCGGTTGCACGGAACAACTCAACCGCGGACTGCCAAGGACCCTGTGGCGCTTCACTTCACGCCTGTTCAAGCACCATTTCCGACGGTTGAAGCTATCTTTGGGCCTGCGCTCAAAAGAGCCGAAACCCTACAGGGAAACTTACTTGAAAAGCTTTTGCACGTTATGGAATTGCAGGCTGATGAAGCAAAAGGGTCTGCATTTTCAGATCGACGACCGTGTGCCCGGTTATGAGCTGCAAGACCGGGTGATCGGGCTTGGCTACAAGGTCGTGTTTCTGTCGCCCGGCAAAATCTTCAAGTACCTGGACCACGTCCAGGCCGGCACCGTTGCCGCTGCTGGCGGTTATGGCCAGGATCATCGACGGACCAAGATGTACCAGGACATTCTCAAGCGCTTCAGTGCCAACACCTAGATGCCTTGAACAAACCTGCGCCCCCAAAAAAAGGTTCTTCCCGGTAATCCGTGAAGAACCTTTTTTATGCGTGCATCGCGAGCATTTGCGCTGTTTATCGAGTGGTTGCGCAGGCATTGAAAGTCAAAAGATCGCAGCCTTCGGCAGCTCCTACGGGTTTTGCGTACACGCGCAAAATGACGGTTGTAGCGGACCTCTGTAGGAGCTGCCGAAGGCTGCGATCTTTTGATCTTGATCTTCAGCAATTTCCAGATCGCAAAAGCAAAATCAAAAGATCGTCCAAACGCGGCCCGAACCTTCGGCAGCCCCTACAGATATTTCGTTATATGTGTTCCCCCGGAATGCCGTGAAGAACCCAAAAAAAGCCCACTGACCGTTGTCGGTTCAGTGGGCTTTTTCGCATCAGGCTAACGCTGATTCACTGCTTCATGATGAACGTCGCCAGGCTCTTCAGGTCGTCCGAACTCAACTGCGCGAACGGTGGCATGGGCACCTCCCCCCACTTGCCGCTACCGCCGTGCTGAATGCTGGACATTACCCGGGCCAGTGCCTGCGGGTCATTGGCATACTTGACTGCCACATCGTGATAGGCCGGGCCGACGACCTTGCGGTCGACCGCGTGACAGGACAGGCAGGCGTTGTCCTGGAGCAAGGCCGAGGCGACTTTCGCTACCGACACCGTGGGTGGCTGATCCGGCGGCGGGTTCGAGGCCGCCTGAACATCGGCATCGCTCGCCTTGGCACTGCCGTAGGTCACTGCCAGATAGGCGCCGATCACATTCACCTCCTGGTCGCTGATCGGCGCACCGTACACCTGCTGCATCTTGCGTGCTTCAGCAGTCCATTGCGCCAGGTTCATGCCGGGCGGCTGGAAGTTGATGTAATCGGCCGAATGGCAGATCGAACACTTCTGCTGCGCCAATGGGTAGCCCGGCAACGTACTGGGCTTGAGCGCCACCGTTTCGGGCGGCAAGGTGATCGACAGTGGCGCGGCACCAGCCAGGGTGGCCAGACCAACCTGAGCCGCGCACAGCACGGCGCTCATGAGTTTCACAAGTTTCATGCAGTCCTCCTCAGGCGACGGTCACGTGGGTGGTTTCGACGACGTGGCGGCGGTAGCCAGCGGGGTTCCAGTCGGCTTGCAGTGGCTGCGTCTCGCCCGCACTGTTGCTGGCTCGCACCATCAACTGCGTGGCGCCCTTGCTGGTAAAGCTGATCGGCAGTGTCCACTCACGGAAGGAGAAACGGCCAAGGTCCTGCCCAAGCGCAGCTTCGCGCCAGTTTTTTCCGCCGTCGATCGACACCTCCACCTTGTTGACCCCAACGCCACCGTCGAACGCAATGCCCTTGAGCGCCACGCTTTTGTTCAGCGGCAATACATCGCCGTGTTTAACGCTGGTGATGAAACTGCGCACCGGCAGCTTGGAAATCGGCCGGGTTTTCGCCGCCGTGGTGCCGGGGGCAATGCAGAAGCAATCGTTATCCGGAACCCGGTACGCCTTGGCCATGAAGAAACCGTCATAGGTATGGTCGATGACCTCGATCTCACTCAGGTGCTTGACCCAATACGTGCCGAAATAGCCCGGCACCACCAGACGAATCGGGTAACCGTTGAGAAATGGCAGGTCGGTGCCATTCATCGACCAGGCAATCATCGGCTCGCCGTCCATGGCATGGCTGATGTCCAGCGCCTTGATGAACTCCGGCGTGCTCGGCAACACCGGTTTATCGAGCCCACGGAAGGTCACTTGCGCGGCACTGGCTTTCACACCAGCCTTTTCCAATACCGCCTTGAGCGGCACCCCCACCCACCGCGCATTGCCCATCGAGCCATTACCCAACTGAGCGCCGAACACCCGCGGCATCGAGAAGCCACGGCTGTTACCCGAACACTGATTGACGGCCACCACTTCCACCGGTTTGGCGAGGGCCTTGAGCTCGGCGAGGGACAGTGACAGCGGCGTGTCGACCGTGCCCTTGATCGTCAGGCGGTAGCTGTCGGGATCGATGCTGGTCGGGAAATCGGCCAGGTGGTAACGCACGAAAAAGGCGTCATTGGGCGTGATTGGCCCTTCGTTGAAGACGGGGAATGGCGTCTCCAGATGCGGCGGACGGGCAGTCACCAGGGTCAACGGGCGTTTTTGCGGGTATTGCACCAGCGGTCGCGGGCCAGCGGCAAAGGTCACTTCTTCGGCGTTTTCGTCGGCTGCCCTGGCGAGGCTTGCCAACGGCGAGGCCGCCACAGCCAGAGTGAAAGCATCGCGTAAAACCCGCCGGCGGCTCGGCTGGCTGCTGTCTACAAAACTGAACTTCATTCTGCGCTCTCTCTGATTGTTTTATTGAGATGCAACTGACAGTCCTTCATCAGAATAGTGGGGCAGGACTTCATGTGCCAATGCGGTTTCGCTATACGGTTCGACTTCGGAAAACAAACCAGTATCGTCACGGGCAAGCGGGTTGCTTCACATTGAGCGTCAGTGACTTGGCAATTGATGACAGGGGCTGCCGAAGCGTGCGGCATAGAGAGCAATGCTGTTCAGTTAAGCGCGGTGCTTCAGGCACACCTGCTTTTGTGGCGAGGGAGCTTGCTCCCGCTGGGCTGCGTAGCGGCCCCAAAAATGTGATAACAATGCCGTTTTTGTGAGTGCTACGCACTCAAGCGGGAGCAAGCTCCCTCGCCACGGGTTTCTCTCAGACTGAAGACACGCATATAAGTGAACAGCATTACGGCATAGAGAGGCCTTGTTCGAAACGATGTCTTTGTTCTCACCCACAAAAAAACCCACTGACCGTCGCCGGTTCAGTAGGCTTTTTCACATCAGGCTAAAACCGCCCTCGCCTGCTACTGCGGATCTACCTGATCCAGCACGCGGTTCACCGATAGTTCCGCCAAGGCAATCATCTGTTGAACCCCCAGTGCCAAATTGCATTTTGGGCCAGAGAGGATAAACGCCAGTTCACTGGCCATGACACTGGCCGAGGCAAGGGTTTCACAGGCATGAACCAGGAGGGTTTCGTTGTTGACGTTGGGGGCGATGGTGAAGATGGGGTTGGGACGGCGGTCGGCCCCGGCCGGTTTGCGGGACACGAACTCGGGATCGAACTCTGACGAGTTTGGGGTTGCTGATGAATCAGCGTTTTCGTTGAGCATTTGGAACTCCAATGGATTGGGCTCCTATGGAAACCGGGCTACCACACCCGTTCGCTGAATTGGCAGCGACGGGCGAAGGTTAGCGAGGTGGGTTGTGAAGTGCAAGCCCCATGGGATATGGAAAAACTTGAGACTAATGACCGCTTTCAAACCAATAAAAAGTCATCAAAAGCCGTGCGGGACGCTGCATATGTACAGTGGTGGTCAGCGTTCATCTGGTCACTTCGATACCAAAAAAGATGCTGTAAACCGAGCTTGTGAGATCAGCAAAAACCAAGAAACTGAGTTACTGATACACAATAAAGACGGAAAAGCTGGAAGCAAAGATGGTCATGAAAATGATCCATCTCCACCTAAAGGCTAATTGTCATAACCGTCCGGGCAACACACCTTCCTGATGCCATCGCTCAAGGCTCGTTACGCAGTGGTAAGCGTGCGGCGGCGATCATGTGTTTGATCCAGTCGGTCCGGCTCAACGGGCATGATCCGTATGCTTACCTGAAGGATGTTTTAGCGCGCCAGCCGACGCAGCGGGCGAGTGAAATTGACCAGTTGCTGCCGCATAAGTGGCAGCCGGTTTAATCACGCAAGACGTGATGTCCGGCGCATACGATCAAGCCCGACGTGCCATCAATAGCATCGAGGCGGCCGCGGACAATAAACCAGCACAGCAGCGATTGAAAATCTTCTTACCCCGAGGCTGCGCAAACCAGCGGCGCATATGCAATCCAATGTATGCGTAGATCCCAATGGCAATCCATTCCAATGCCAGAAAAAATAGTCCAAGCAACGTAAACTGAGAACCAATATCTACCGCCGGGTCAATAAATTGCGGTAGGAACGCGGTAAAAATCAGAATAGCTTTGGGATTACCTGCGGCAACGAGGAACTCCTGCCGTGCCAGCGCCCATAAACCTACTCGAACGTTTTCTGACTCAGCCTCAGCTTCCGGAACAGCGCCCCATAGCTGATACGCCAAGTAGAATAGGTACGCAGCGCCAACTATTTTGATCCCATAGAAGATCAGTTCTGAGGTTTCCAGCACGACAGCCAAGCCCGCCGATGCGAGTGCAATCATGATCGCGAAGGCCAGCAAGCGACCGGCACCTGCCATACAAGATGTGCGGTATCCATATCTTGTTGCATTGCTGATAGATAGCAAATTGTTAGGTCCAGGCGCCATATTCAGTGCAAAGCACGCTGGCAGGAATAACGCTAACGTCGCATGATCCATATGCATCTCCATAATCATTCTGCGCCAATGCTACATTTGAAGCCCAGGATATGCCATTAGCCGCAGAGCCAATTCAGTGCCGGCCAGCACAGTAGTAGCCACATGCAAAGGTGTGTCCCCCGGACGCTTACCATCGACCTAACCATTCAGCCAACATCTCGTTCTGATCCCAACGCTGGGGCGCTGGTGTGTGCGTCATTGAGATTTGGATTCAGGAAGGTTTGTTGGCCGGGCGCTTACTGAGTTGCTGCCGCATAGATGGAAATAGGCTTAGCTCCGCAGAGCGTTTTTGGCTCCGTGCGTGCTGTGCTGTGCTGTGGAGTACAATGAGAGCTTCACTCTTTGGATAGAGACGGATGTGAATGGAAGCGTTAGCCACTTTTTCTACTCAGAATTTCAAACCAACAGGCCTGAGCCCAACCCCCGAGATTACTACCTCCTTGCCAGTGTCTATCAGCACCATGGAGAAATGCTACTCGGGTGCTATCGACGGTATTTCCTCAACAGTTTTTACTGCGGCGTTCGACCAGACGACCAGGACGGGCAGTTACATCGCAATTGAGAGCTTCAAAGGTGCGGTGAATGGGAAAGAAGGCGCCTTCAATTTCATCCACTCTGCCTCCACAACCGGCACTGATCGGGCAGATGAATTTTTCTGCATAGTCGGAGGTAGTGGTACCGGTGATTTGAGAGGGATATCGGGATCAGGAGGGATCAAAATCGACACCGATGGCACGCACCATATTTGGTTGAATTACCAACTCGAATAGCTCAGAAATAGTTTTGAGGTAATGCCGCAGAGGACACCATTGCCCTGGATACTGCATCAGGGTAGGTGTCTTCGCCGGACGCTTACCGCCTAACAACGGAAAACGGGATGTACGGATGCTCACGTTGAAACTCCACATGGAAGACTTGGAATGACTCGAATTATTGAAATCCTGATGTACACCTTAAAACCAGGATCGGGATTGGATTTTCATCGAATAATGCAGAATGTAAGTGTTCCGCTTCACCTGGAAGCTGGCATAGATGTCGTTTCTTATGGCAGCTCATTGCATGATTGTGACAGCTATCACCTGATTCGCGCCTATCAAAGCGAGAGCCATCGCCTAGCATCCCAAGATATTTTTTACGCAAGCGCTGCCTGGAAACAGGGCCCGCGAGCAGACATTATCAGTCTCATTGAAGTCAGTACAACGACAGTTATGGCGCTCACTCAAGACGTAATTGATGCCATCAGAGCTTCTAGAGCCGAAGCTCGATCCGCGTAGCTGACATCGACAAAGGCAGACCCCGTAGCCTTAAATGCGGGGATCAGGAAGATGTGTGGGCCGGACGGTTACTTTTTTCGAAACGGTTTTACCATATGACTTCAGTTTGCAGCCCGGAATCCAGCAATAGGTGATCTGAGAACACTGACACTGGAAGTGACGACACCGATGCCTGACAGCAAAGGCATCGGTGTCTCTTGCCTGCTCTGGCAGTCCGTCGGGGGTCAACTCATCTCTGGAACGAGATGACTCATGAACGTCAGGTTTTCAATAGCGTACATATACTCGGAGAATCTCGGATCTCCATCGTTGAACGCCTTTGCCACTTTTTGTGCGTTCTCAAGACTGTCCCACATTGCCAGGTCCGCGAAGATTCGGTCGTCGCTCATAGGGCAGTACGCGTGGTACTCAATCAAACCCGGAAAGGTCTTTAACGTTTCACGAAGCCTCGCGCGAAGTACTGGCACTTGCGCGACGCATTCCTGTTTGACCTTGAAAATGGCTAACTCGAGTACATGAGATGAGCGCTGCATAGGGATGACCTGCTGTGTGTTAGGAAGTCCCAATTATCAGTAGCTCATACTGACAGCGTAGTGTCAGTAGTGGTGATCGCTTTCCACTGGCTTGCCTGGTGCTTCATATACGCTTGGAGATCAAGGGCAGGATTGTCGGGTGATGGTTGTTGGGCAATAACGATGGAGGCTATGCGATCGACCCGAAAATCGCGGTAAGCCGCCCTGGAGCTACACCAGCTTCCAACCGTCCACTTTCCTCCCCAGTAGAAAAGGCCAAGGGGGGAAATGAGGCGTTGCGAAACCGCACCGTCCAAGCTGGTATAAGTTATCTTCAGCGCCTGAGTGTTTTCGATGGCATTTCGAAGGGTTGCCAAATGACCACGCGTCGAGGAAGGTGTTGTTCCAAGTGCCCTGATTTTTGCCGCGCTGGGGTCAACCTTGTGATGGATTACGGACGCTGAGATTTTGCTCAACAACATCCTCGCAGCAGCACTTAGATCGTTATCGGCAGAAGCTGAAAGCATTTCCATCCCGAGCATCAATGCATCCAGTTCGAGTCTGTTCAACGTTAACGGCGGCATCTCAAAATCGGCATCCAAGGCATACCCCACGCCAGCGGTACCATAGATTGGGATTCCACTGAAAGAAAGGTCGTCGATGTATCGATAGATTGAGCGAACGGAAACGCCAATTCGGCTGGCCAGTCGTTCAGCAGAGATTGGCTGATGGACACGAATCAGATTTACCAATTGAAATAAGCGATCAGCTTTACGCACCAGGTGTGCTCAACTGAGAGTTCTTTGCAAGCTCAATGGCCGCGTTAATGGCGGCCCGAGCTTGGGGGCTATTCTTCCAGCAAGTCGATCCCACTGCTGCCGATGCCTGAGCCAGGATGTCACAAGCATTCGCTTTGCTGAGCATAGCTAGCGAGTCAATGCCCATCTGCTCAAGACGAGCGATAACGGCCGGCCCTACGCCCTTCAGGGCCAACAAGGCATTATGTTCCGTCAGTGGAAATGGCATCCGTAAACTCCTGTTATCGGCCAATGAAGCAACCGGAGTTTGCCCGACGCAAGAGGGCATCTCAATAGATGGACTCCATCGCTCTAAGCGCAGGCATCAGGAAGGTGGGTTCAGCGATCACTCCTTCCCAGTTTGCAACGAGTCGTTGGTCGATCCCGCTATCATGCAGGGCGTAGATCACGAATGCAGATAACGCTATGCCAAGATTGTCATTCGCCGTCAGAATTTTGTTCGCATGCTGCCTTTTCATCGCAACCGCTAATCACATCCGTGCAGATATTTCGCATGGACTGCTCTGGGACTATGGATACGGGTCTAGCGCTTACTTGGCTAGCCGTATTTTCTGGGGGGCGCTTACGTTTTTTGACCCGCTTGCAGCACTGCTACTTTTCATCAAGCCAAGAGCCGGAATCGTGCTTACGATAGCGATTATTTTGGTCGACGTAACCCACAACACTTTTTACGTCGCATTGAAGCAACAGTGGCTGGAGCCGTTCTACCTGTCCCAGGTAGCTTTCCTTATCGTAGTATCCCTACTCTCACCCATCGCTTGGAATGGCCCTATTCGGGACGTAGCGCGCACCAATCCAGTCCGACTGTGATTCGCTCCATTTATGAGGTAGAAGCTCTTCGATCTCACTCGCCCGCTGCGTCGGAAGGCGTGTCAGAACGTCTTTAAGATAAACATACGGATCATGCCTGTTGATCCAGTCTGCGCGCATGAAAGGACACGATACATACACCTATCTGAAAGACGTCCTCAGGCGCTTGCCAACCCAGCGCGCCAGTCAGATTATCGATCTGCTGCCACATAAGTGGCTCGTTAAGCCTCGCCGTGTGTACGAGTTTGACTTTGCTTAGGGACGTGCCTCCAAAGCTGCGTGAGCGCCAAAGAAGCAAGACTCGCGATAATGAGCGCAAGTGAGCTTATTCCAATGTTCAACCCCCAAAAGTCGATCAAGTAACCTGTTAACACCGGGATCGCCCCAGCAGGCACATACCCTCCCATGTTGAACACTGCGTTGGCTTCGGCTCTGCGCTGCGCAGGCACGCGGTCAGCAATAAGGGTCAGTCCACCTAACTGGCCCAAGCCTTGACCGGCGCCTGCCAACAGAGAGGAAACGATCAGCCATGGAGCGGAACCGGTTTCCAGCGCGATCCACACGAAAATCATTGAGAAGACAGTACCGATCCCGCTAAGCGAAAACACGGTACGGCTGCTGTATCGCTTCGCCGCAAACTGCACACCCACGGCGACGAGGAACATTGAAAAGGCCATACAACCCGTGACAAGGGGACTATTCACGCCTAGAAAAGTCGCTATCAGCTTGGGGCCGAGCGACAGGATGAATGATGTCGAAGTTATTCCAGGGCCGAAGAACGCTATCCCCAATAGCACGATGCCGAGGTTTTCCTTAGCGACGGTGGGCAAGCGCGGTTTAAACGTACCGCCCCCAAGCTTTTGGTTTTTTTGATTGAGTAGCGCTAGGAGCGCCACGCACAAAATCGCGATTTCCACTCGGAAGACTGTGTGGATCGGGTTCGGAAGATATTGCGCAACGACCCCTGCCAATAGCGGCCCCGTGCCCGCTCCGGCCACCATCGCGACAGATGCCATTAGCGAAGCAAAATGCTTGCGATGAGGCTGAGCATGCTCGACGACATTCGCCATGCCCCCAGATACAACGAGGCCCACCGAAATGCCGGTGAGGAAGCGCGCGAGCATCAAGACGCCGATGCTGTGCGCTTGATCGAACAGAATCGCTGCAATGATAGCCAGCCCCATACAGGGTAGAAGCAAGGCTTTGCGCCCGTAGTGGTCGGACAGTTGCCCAGCGACGGTGAGAGTTAGAAGAAGACCAATGATGTAGCAGGCAAAAATTACGGTTAGCACCCCCGACGCGAAGCCGAGGGACTGCTGCCAAAAGCTGTAGAGTGGCGTAGCGGCATTTGAAAGTATAAAAATCGCGGTCACGATCCACGCTGTACGGTACACAGCCATTGAGCTTTTTATGGGATGGGAACTGCTCATTGGTGAAGGGCCTCTCAGTGGGCAGGAATTCAATTCGGAGCCCAGAGTAGAGGTATGTTTCGTGATGGCCCATTCATCAAAATCACAAACCGGATGTGAAAAAATTCACAGCTCCTGTGCCTGCACTAATCCCTCCATGAGGAAATCAAGCACTGCCCGAATTTTTAGAGAGTTGCGTAAATCTTCATGAAACGCGAGCCAGATGGGTAGTTCCAGCGGTGTGTGATCCATATCAACCCTTGCCAGCCCATATTCTTTGCCTAAAAAATCCGGAAGGAAAACTATGCCAGCATTGCCTACAGCAGCTAATGCCTGAATGCGCAGGTCGTTGCTGGTGACGGAAAGCGGTCTTCCTTCCAGCCGATCCAGGAGCCATTGCTGCTGTACCGAATCCTCCATGCTACGGTCGTAGCCTATGAACTCGAACTCTTCAGGTTCACGTTGACTAATGTAGTCCTCGCTTGCATGAGGGTAAAAACGCAATGAGCCGAGACTTTTGGCGACGACACTCTGTTCATCCGGCCTGCTGAAGGTAATGGCAATATCGGTTTCTTTCCTTGCCAACGACGCAGTGGACTTGGCTCCGACGAGCGTCAGCTGCAACCGGGGATAACGCTCGCGCAATACCCCAAGTCGCCGAGCTACCAACGTTCCGAGGTATGCAGGAGGCGCAGACAAGATCACCGCACCCTCAATACGGTTTTCTCCCCCGTCAGCGAATCGCCTGAGCGCAAGTGACGCAGACTCCATCTGCGCGGCATATTCACCTACCCTCACCCCATCCTCGGTCAGTTGGTAGACACGACCCCTACGATCTACCAGCTTCATGTCCAAAGAGGCTTCAAGGGCAGCTATTCGGCGAGCCACAGTCGCGTGCTCCACCCCCAGCGAGCGAGCCGCAGCGGCTAAGGAGCCCTCATGAACAAAGGCAAAGAAAAAACGGAGGCTGTCCCAGTCAAGCATATTGGTCATCAGAGTGTGGTTAGGAGTGGATTTACAGCGAGCGAAAAGCGTAGCTTACCGATAAATCAGGTGGCGCTGCCGCATATAGCTTGGACTTGATTTCGTCCCCATGTTCTCCGCCCCAAGAACCGCTTGGCGATTGCAGCGATCACGACGGGCATGGAATATTCAGTCCCCCCGGGGTCTGTAGAGCAACGGGCAAAATCGCGGGTGATATCAGGGGGCCCTTGTCCTTCCATCGGCGCTCCGACTTCGACTCCACTGCTCACTCCGCGCACTTCCATTTGCACCTAACGCATCGCTTCCAGCATCCCCGACGCGGCTGGGTTAGGATTCTAGCCCGGTGCAGGTCAGTTTCGTTGCGCAAGGTGTATTGGACGGACGCTTACAAACATAATGCCGATCATGCCTCCAGAATCATTTTCCAGCCCACAAAAAAACCCACTGACCGTCGCCGGTTCAGTGGGCTTTTTTGATCCGGTCTCTAATTACAGAGCCATATCACTCGCAGCATTAGCCTTCGGCGCTTTTACAGCAGTGTCGACAGTCACTGGCTTCACAGCCGGTGCGATCACCGCTGGTGGCGGAGTCAGCTGCAGCACCTTGGCGGTGTAGGCCCACTCTTCAGCAACCTTCTCAGGGCTGTTGTTCAGCTGGGTGCCGTAGCTCGGTACGATCTGGTGCAGCTTGGCCTGCCACTCAGGGGTCGCGACCTTGTCCTTGAACACTTTCTGCAGCACGGTCAGCATGATCGGTGCGGCGGTCGAAGCACCTGGCGAAGCACCCAGCAGGCCGGCGATGCTGCCGTCTTGCGAAGCGACGATTTCGGTGCCCAGTTTCAGCACGCCACCGGCGGCTTCGTCACGCTTGATGATCTGCACGCGCTGGCCGGCTTGCCACAGGCGCCAGTCTTCGGCCTTGGCGTTCGGGAAGTATTCTTTCAGGGCGTTCATGCGGTCTTCGTCAGACAGCATCAACTGACCTGCAAGGTACTCGACCAGCGGGTATTCCTTGATGCCGACCTTGGTCATCGGCCACACGTTGTGCGTGGTCGTGGTGGTCAGCAGGTCCAGGTACGAACCTTCCTTGAGGAACTTGGTGCTGAAGGTCGCGAACGGGCCAAACAGGATCACGCGCTTGCCGTCCAGCACGCGGGTGTCCAGGTGCGGAACCGACATCGGCGGTGCGCCCACCGAAGCCTTGCCGTAGGCCTTGGCCAGGTGTTGCTCGGCGATGGTCGGGTTCTCGGTCACCAGGAACGAGCCGCCTACCGGGAAGCCTGCGTATTCCCTGGCTTCAGGAATGCCGGACTTCTGCAGCAGGTGCAGGGCACCGCCGCCGGCGCCGATGAACACGAACTTGGCGTCGGTTTCGGTCTTGCTGCCGTCTTTCAGGTTTTTGTAGCTGACGCGCCAGCTGCCGTCTTCGTTCCTGGTAATGTCCTGCACTTCGCTGGACAGCTTCAGGTCGAACTTCGGCGTGGTTTGCAGGTACGCGACGAACTGGCGGGTGATTTCGCCAAAGTTCATATCGTTGCCGAGCTGGCTCCAGGTGGCCGCGACTTTCTGGTTCGGGTCGCGCCCTTCCATCATCAGCGGCACCCACTGCTTGATCACAGCCGGGTCTTCGGAGTACTGCATGCCGGCGAACAGCGGGCTTGCTTGCAGGGCTTCGTAGCGCTTCTTCAGGAACTTGATGTTGTCATCGCCCCACACGAAGCTCATGTGCGGAGTGGAGTTGATGAACGAACGCGGGTTCTTCAGCACGCCTTGCTGAACCTGCCAGGCCCAGAACTGACGGGAGATCTGGAAGGCTTCGTTGATTTCAACGGCTTTCGCGATCTGGACGTTGCCCTTGTCGTCTTCCGGGGTGTAGTTCAGCTCGGCCAGGGCGGAGTGACCGGTACCGGCGTTGTTCCAGCCGTTGGAGCTTTCCTCGGCGACACCGCCGAGGCGCTCGACCATTTCCATCGACATGCCAGGTTCCAGCTCATTGAGCCACACACCCAGGGTTGCGCTCATGATGCCGCCGCCAATCAGCAGCACATCGACTTTCTTTGTCTCTTGCGCGTGGACGGGAATCATCCCCATCGACAAAGCCAGCCCCAGCAGGGCCGTGTTCACTTTCTTAAACATCTGTAGCACCTATGATAAAACGCCATCCGCCCTTCCATCCTCATGCGCACAGCCCCATGTTTCACGGCAGTCACGGATGCGGCACTCAAGGATTGCAGGGTGGGCACACAAGACCGACGAACCGCGTCGACCCCAATTTAATGTCCCTTCTGAACTGACTTTTTATCTTTATTGGCTTCAGCTACTTGAGCGACAGTGATTCCGTCGGCACGTCTTGCGGACATGCAAACTGAATAGGTCAAACCAAGTTGGCGCGCAGAATATCACGACAAGGCTTACCCGCGCGTCTGTTCCCGACCGGTTAGTCCGGGCCCGGGCGCCCGGCCTTCTATACTCATCCTGTTTTTCTCAACGAGCATGTGTGGAACAGCCATGAGCGATAGGAAACAACCATGAGCGACAGGAACAACCATGAGCGATAGGAGCAGTCATGAGTGACAAAGACGATCTGCGCAAGTACTCCTCTCAAGTGATCGACGGCGTGGAAGCCGCACCGGCACGTGCCATGCTGCGGGCCGTGGGCTTTACCGATGCAGACTTCCAGAAGCCGCAGGTCGGCATCGCCTCGACCTGGGCCATGGTCACGCCCTGCAACATGCACATCGACAAGCTGGCGCTCGAAGCCGAAAAAGGCGCGAATGCCGCGGGCGCCAAGGGCGTGATCTTCAACACCATCACCATTTCCGACGGCATCGCCAACGGCACCGAAGGCATGAAGTATTCGCTGGTGTCCCGCGAGGTGATCGCCGACTCCATTGAAGTGGTGGCCGGTTGCGAGGGATTCGACGGCCTGGTGACCATCGGCGGCTGCGACAAGAACATGCCGGGGTGCCTGATCGGCATGGCGCGGCTCAATCGCCCGTCGATCTTTGTCTATGGCGGCACCATCCAGCCGGGGGCCGGCCACACTGACATCATTTCCGTGTTCGAGGCCGTGGGCCAGCACGCCCGGGGCGATATCAGCGAGATTCAGGTCAAGCAGATCGAGGAAGTGGCGATTCCCGGCCCCGGTTCCTGTGGCGGCATGTACACCGCCAACACCATGGCCTCGGCCATTGAAGCATTGGGCATGAGCCTGCCCGGTTCCAGCTCCCAGGACGCCATTGGCGGCGACAAGGCCTCGGACAGTTTCCGCGCCGGCCAGCAGGTCATGGAGCTACTCAAGCTCGACCTCAAGCCGCGCGACATCATGACCCGTAAAGCCTTCGAGAATGCCATTCGCGTGGTGATCGCCCTCGCCGGCTCGACCAATGCCGTGCTGCATCTGCTGGCCATGGCCAACGCGGTGGATGTGGAACTGACCCTGGATGACTTCGTCGAGCTGGGCAAGGTATCCCCGGTGGTCGCCGACCTGCGCCCCAGCGGCCAATACATGATGAGCGAGCTGGTGGCCATCGGCGGCATTCAACCACTGATGAAACGCATGCTCGATGCCGGCATGTTGCACGGCGATGTGCTGACCGTCACCGGCCAGACCCTGGCGGAAAACCTCGCCAGCGTGCCCGACTACCCGGCCGGCCAGGACGTGATCCGGCCGTTCGACCAGCCGATCAAAAAAGACTCCCACCTGGTCATTCTGCGCGGCAACCTCTCGCCGGGCGGTGCCGTGGCCAAGATCACCGGCAAGGAAGGCCTGCGCTTCGAAGGCACGGCCCGGGTCTATCACGGCGAGGAAGGTGCGCTGGCCGGCATTCTCAATGGCGAAGTGCAGCCTGGCGAGGTGATCGTGATCCGCTATGAAGGCCCCAAGGGCGGGCCGGGCATGCGCGAAATGCTCTCGCCGACATCGGCAGTCATGGGCAAGGGCCTCGGCAAGGAGGTGGCGCTGATCACCGATGGCCGTTTCTCCGGCGGCTCCCACGGTTTCGTGGTCGGTCACATCACGCCGGAAGCCTTCGAGGGCGGGCCGATTGCGTTGGTCGAGAATGGCGACAGGATCATCATTGATGCAGAGACCCGGCAGATTACCGTTGATGTGTCTGTCGCGGACCTGGCCGAGCGCAAGAGCCGTTGGGCGCGCCCGGAATCGAAATACAAGCGAGGGGTGCTGGCCAAGTATGCAAAGACGGTGTCCAGTGCTTCGGAGGGGGCTGTGACGGATAAATACCTTTAGCCGCCGACCTGTAGGAGCCGTCTGCCCGATCACCTTGCGGTCGTCATCGCTTGTTTTTGCACCCTGCCGCGCAGGGACACCAGCAGCAGAGTGGCGAACGCACCGACCACCGCGACGGCCATGTCCTTTTGCGAGTCCCAAGGGTCATTCTGCGCGCCGACAAAGGCATTCGCCGTGTCATTGCCCAGAAAGGCCCCGCCGAACCACTCCACCAGTTCATACACCGCGGACGTCGACAGCATGACGTTCAGGGTCACGAAAAACAGCCAGAACCCGCGCAGCGAAGTCAGGCGCCACAACACTTCACGCACCGGATAAGCCAGCAGCAGTCCGTAGCTCAGATGCACCAGTCGGTCGTAATGATTGCGATGAACACCTGACACCTGCTCGAAACTGAAGCCGAACCACGCCAAAGACCAATGATCGTAAGGCACCAGGGAATAGGTGTAGTGGGCGCCCAATTCATGGACGCAGAGAAACGCAAACACCAGCGTGATCGATGTCGCCGACAAGCGGAACCAGCGAGAAACCGCCACCAGCGTCCCCACCAGCAACAGCACCAGCAGGTTTTCCAGCGCCCAGTCCACCCGGCTGCGGGGAGAAAAACCCGACACCACGACAATCAGCAGGAATACCACGAGCAATGTCAGGTCGTGCCGCAAACGTTGATTCGGCTGCATGACTGCAATACCTCGAAGTCAGGACATCGCCCTTTTAACTTCGAGACAAGACCGTCGGGCAAGTTCGCTTTTTTCCTCCACCGCATGATAAGTTGTACGATGACTGATGAATGTTCACCCAGTCGTCGCGCTACCCCTACAACAACAAGGAAATACTCATGAAAAAAGCAAAAGTGCTGTTGGGTTTTTTGTGCCTGTTCAGCGGCTACGTTGCCGCCACCCCGGCTGCCACGGACAAGGACGTGGCCCAGGCGGTCGACCACCTGACCCAGGCCATGCTGCACAAAGACATCCCGGAGTTGAACGCCTTGACCGCCGAGAACCTGACCTACGGGCATTCCAGCGGCAAGATCCAGGACAAGCAGGCCTTCATCGCCGACATCGAAACCGGCAAAAGCGCGTTCAAGACCCTGGAGATGCAAAACCAGACCATTACCGTCTCCGGCGATGTCGCGCTGGTCCGTCACCACTTCTCGGCGCAAGCGCTCAAAGGCACTGAAGTGGTGCCCACCGAAATCGAGAACTTCCAGATCTGGCAAAAGCAAGACGGTAAATGGCTGCTGGTAGGACGACAGGCGTTCAAGTTCTGATGAGTTCGTAAGCCAGCAACATAACCTGTAGGAGCGAGCCTGCTCGCGATGACGGTAGTCCATTCAACATCAATGTCGACTGGCTTGACGCTATCGCGAGCAAGCTCGCTCCCACAGGGTTTTCGGGTGAATCAACTACCCTTCCACTCCCTGGGACTGAGCCCGGTCTTGCGCCGAAACGCCCGGGCCAGCGCCGAGGGGCTTTCGTAACCGACTTCCTCGGCAATCAACGCAATCGGCCGGCCCTCGCGCAGGCGTTTCTGCGCCAGGCTGATGCGCCAGCTCACCAGGTAATCCACCGGCGTCTGCCCGACCACCCGGCGAAAATGTTCGGCGAAACTGGCCCGCGACATGTTGGCGGCGACCGAGAGTTCGGCCACGCTCCAGGCCTTGGCCGGGGTTTCGTGCATCAGGCTCAGGGGCCGCGCCAGCCGTGAATCGGCAAGGCCAGCCATCATGCCCGGTTGCTGGCCAGTGGTGCTCAAGATGTGCCGCAGCAACAGAATCACCAGCAGCTCGAACAGGCGATCCATCACCGCTTCGCGTCCGCACGTACCATCAAACGCCTCGTTGAACAGCCATTCCAGAGTCCCGGCCAGGGTCGGGATTTCATCGAGCTTGAGCACCAGGTAATCCGGCAGCGCCGCCGCCAGGGCATTGCCCGCACCGCCGTCGAAATCCAGGGTCGCGCAGACCAGTTGCGTGCCGAAGGCATCAGACGCGAACAGGCGATGACGATAGGGCCGGGGGAAAAAGATCAGGCTCGGTTCGGTCAATTGCAGATCCGGCTGATCGCCCAACTTGAGCCGCAACTCACCCGCCTGAAGCAGGTGCAAATGGCCGCTGGCCTGTTGGCCGTCGTAGGCGGTGGTGCCGCAAAACGTACCGCTGTGAAAGGTGCCGGCATTGACGCCGAAGTGCGTGAGCAACGTGGACAAGCGATCCATGACAAGGCTCCCGAAGGCAGTTTTGGACGATCTGTCGCATATCCTCGACGATTTGCACCCAACAAGCCAAGCACTGTCTCTAACATCAGCTCCGTACCCAGCGCATACCGCGCTTCACACCACGGAGTATCACCATGACCCGCATTGCCCCGATCAACCTGGAACACGCCACCGACGCCACCCGCCCACTGCTGGAAGGCGTGCAGAAGAAAATCGGCTTTCTGCCCAACCTCTTCAAAGTATTGGCCCACGCCCCGGCGGTGCTGGCCTCGTACCTGCAAAACTCGGCCGCACTGGGCAAGACGTCCTTGAGCGCCACGGAAAAAGAAGCGGTGTTCCTCGCCACCTCGCAGATCAACGGCTGCGACTACTGCCTGGCCGCTCACACGCTGTTCGCCAGCAAGGCTGGGCTGTCGGGCCAGGACATCCTCAGCGCGCGTCAGGGTGAACTCAACGCTTATGCCACCCTCGCCCGCCAGGTCACCGAAAGCCGTGGCCACCTGACAGTCGAACAGATCGCCGCGGCACGTGCTGCCGGCATCGACGACGGCAAGATCATCGAAGTGATCGCCCACGTGGCTTCGCAGACGTTGACCAACTACCTCAACAACACCGCGCTGACCGACATCGACTTCCCGGCCATCGACGCCTGAATGACTTGAACGACGGAGTACCCACCATGAACACCGTGACCTTGTACACCACCGACACCTGCCCTTACTGCCGCAATGCCAAGGCCTTGCTGGCAAGCAAAGGCGTGGCGATGCAGGAGATCAATATCCAGCGCGAGCCAGGCAAATTCGAGGAAATGCTCAGCCGCAGCAACCGCCGCAGCGTGCCGCAGATTTTCATCGGTGACACGCACATCGGCGGCTTCGACGACCTGGCCAAACTGGATCGTCAGGGTGGGTTGATGTCGATGCTGGCCTGAACCGGTCAGGTATTGGTTGTCCACCTGGTCCACTGCAATACCCTGTGGGAGCGAGCCCGCTCCCACAGGAGTTGCGCATCGCGAGACTCAATCATCCTCATGCAACTTGATGCCGCGTTTATGCAGCACATGGGGCACCACCAGTACCAGCAGCGTCAGGGCCAGGAAGAACGCCGAGATCGGTTGCGTGACGAACACCATCCAGTCGCCCTGGCTGATGGACAAGGCGTTACGCAGTTGTTTCTCGGCCATCGGCCCCAGCAGCATGCCGACGATCACCGGGGCGACGGGGAAGTCGAAACGGCGCATCAGCACCCCGCCCCAGCCAATGGCCAACATCAGGATCAGGTCGAAGGATGAGTGACGCATGCCGTACACGCCGATGGTCGCGAATACGAGGATGCCGGCATTCAGGTACGGCCGGGGGATTTGCAGCAGCTTGACCCACAACCCCACCAGCGGCAGGTTCAACACCAGCAGAATCACGTTGCCGATATACAGCGAGGCCACCAGCGTCCAGACCAGGTCGGCGGAGGTTTCGAACAGCATCGGCCCCGGTTGCAGGTTGTAGTTCTGGAACGCCGCCAACAGGATCGCAGCGGTGGCGGACGTCGGGATGCCCAGGGTCAGCAACGGCACCAGGGACCCGGTCGCGCTGGCGTTGTTGGCCGCTTCCGGGCCGGCGACGCCTTCGATGGCACCCTCGCCCTTGTTAGCGGAAAATTCCTTGGGGTACTTGCTGAGTTTGCGTTCAGTGGAATAGGACAGGAAGGTCGGAATCTCGGCGCCACCGGCCGGAATCGAACCGAACGGAAAACCGATCAGCGTGCCCCGCAGCCATGCAGGCACCGAGCGTTTCCAGTCGGCGCGGGTCATCCACAACGAGGTCAGGCGATGCCGTCCTTCGTTTGATTCGGTTTGATAGAGCAAGCTGTACAAGGCCTCGCCCACCGCGAACAAGCCGACCGCCACCAGCACCACTTCGATGCCGTCCACCAGTTCCGGTACGCCGAGGGTGTAGCGGGCAATGCCCGAGGTCGAGTCCAGCCCGATCAAACCGATGGTCAACCCGACACCCAGCGAGGCAAACCCGCGCAGCATCGAAGCGCCGAGCACCGCCGACACGGTGGTGAACGACAGCACCAGGATCGCGAAGTATTCGGTCGGGCCGAAATTCAGCGCCAGCCTGGCCACGATGGGCGCAAACAGGGTCAGCAAAATCGTGGCGATGGTGCCGGCGACGAATGAGCCTATCGCCGCCGTTGCCAGCGCTGGTCCCGCCCGGCCGTTGCGGGCCATCAGGTTACCTTCCAGGGCGGTGACCATGGACGACGATTCACCGGGGGTATTGAGCAGGATCGAAGTGGTGGAGCCACCGAACTGCGCGCCGTAATAGATACCGGCGAACATGATCAGCGCGCCAGTGGGGTCGACCTTGGCGGTGATCGGCAACAGCAGGGCCACCGTCAGCGCCGGACCGATCCCCGGCAATACGCCAATGGCGGTGCCGAGCAGGCAGCCGATGAACCCCCACATCAGATTGATCGGCGTCAGCGCCGCGGCAAAACCCATCGCCAGGCTTGAAAGAATGTCCACCGTGTCGATCTCCTTTCAGAGCCAGATGTTGATCAGCGACGGCAGGGAAACCCCGAGCCCGGCGTTGAACAGCCAGTAGATCGGCAGGGTCAAGGCAATGCCGATAGCCAGGTCCCGCAGCGGATGACGGCTGCCAAAACCCCGTGCCGAACAGGCAAACAGCAACCCGGCCGCGAGCACGAAACCGATCAGGTTGATCAGCAGCGCCACCCCGACAAGTCCCGCCGTCACCCAGGCCGCACCGGTTTTTCCACCCGGCACCGTGGCAGTGTCGTTATCCAGTTCGCGAAAACCGCCGCTGACGGCCTGATACCCCAGCAGCAGCCCCACTGCTCCCAGAAACGCCGCCACGACATAGGGATAAACGTACGCCGGCAGGATGACGAAACCCATTTCCGGCGGAAAACGGTAGGCGCCCATCGCCAACACGACGCTGATGGTGATCAGGCCGATGCCGACCGCCAATTGCGTCGGCACCACTGTACGTAGTGTGGCCATTTCAAATCAGCCCGACCTTGACCAGCATGGCGTGCAACCGCACATGTTCTTCCTCGACGAATTTGCCGAAGTCATCGCCGGTCAACACGCTGGGCGTCCAGGCGTTGGTCTGGATATTGTCCTGCCAGACCTTGCTGTTGGTGGCGGCCACGACAGCGTCGATCACTTCCTTGCGCTGCTGCGGGGTGAGGCCCGCCGCACCGTAAACGCCGCGCCAGTTGCCGATCGTCACGTCATAGCCGCTCTCCTTGAGGGTCGGTGCCTCAATGCCGGGAACGCGCTGCGGCGCACCAATGGCCAGGACACGGAACTGGCCGGTCTTGATGTATTGGCCCAGCTCGGCGTAACCGCCGGTGATCACCTTGAGCTGGCCGCCCAGCGCCTGGGCAACCACCTCGCCACCGCCACCAAAGGCCACGTAGTTGACCTTGTTGACCGGCACGTCCAGCTTGCCCGCCAGCTCGGCGATGCCGATGTGATCCACCGAGCCCTTGGAGCCGCCGCCCCAGGTGATGCTCGTCGGATTGGCCTTGAAGGCCTTGATCAGGTCATCGAGGGTCTTGTATTCGGACTCCTTGCGCACGGCGATCACGTTGTACTCGGTGAACAGCCGGGCAATGGGCGTCACATCCTTCAGGCTGATCTGCGGTTTGTTCTGCTCGATGCCCGCGACCATGATCGCGCCGACCACCAGCAAAGCGTTCGGGTCACCCTTGGTGCTGTTGGCAAATTGCGCCAGTCCCAGGGTTCCGCCCGCGCCGCCCTTGTTCTCGAAGGTGACGGCTTTGGCGGTATTGGCTTCGACCATGGCCTTGCCCAGCACCCGGGCGGTCTGGTCGTAACCACCGCCCACCGAACCCGGGGCCATGAATTTCACGGTATCCAGCGCAAAGGCGGGGGCGACCAGCGCGGCAGCGGTCAAACCAGCGGCCACGCAGCGACTGAAACGACGGATCAGAGCGGACATGGGCATCTCCTGATTGCATTGTTTTTATAGGTGCCGATTGCCCATCGAGGTGCTCGATGAACATGGGCCTGCGAACAAGCTTAGGCCATGGATCCGTGGGTTGATCTGTTTTAAAGCGCTGCACCACCCTGTAGGAGCGAGCTTGCTCCGGGCGGCGTTCCGACGATGGACGTAAATGCACCGCGTTTATTCAGGTAACACGCGTAATCGTTAGCGACCATCGCGAGCAGGCTCGCTCCTACAGGGTTCGCGGTGTTCCGACCGGCGTTTGATTACAACTTTGTCATCAAGCTGTTGGTCGGCTGTCCGGATCACTTCGTTAGCCTGAACTCACTGTCAGGCCTACCACCGGCAGCCACCCTGCCCTTGTAGAGAGAGATTCGTCATGAAAATGTTGATCGCGGGTTTTGCCGCCCTGCTCGCCACCGGTTCGGCGTTTGCCGCTACCCAGCCCACCTCATCGATCATTCACGACAAAGACGGCTTCTATGTCCCGGTGGATGTGGCCAAGGTCCTGTCGATGACCGACCTCAACGGCAAGTGCGGCATCGTGCCAGCGCAGTTCAACTACCTCGACCACCAGGGTCGCGAGCACCAGCTGGACTACCAGGTCCAGGGCGTTGGCTGCATTGGTGAGAACTGAGCGGATGCCTGCCGTCGCCGCCGATCGGGCTACACTTTCGCCACTGATGCGCCCCCGTAGCCCGACCGAAACAGGCAGGTCCCGATGAACATCCTCGTAGTCGAAGACGAACCCAAGGCCGGCAATTACCTGCTCAACGGCCTGCAGGAACTCGGATACACGGTGAGCCTGGCGCGGGACGGCGTCGACGGCTTGCACCTGGCCCTGGAACACGACTTCGATGTGATCGTGCTGGATGTCATGATGCCGAAGATGGATGGCTGGGAAGTCATGCGCCGCTTGCGCAAGGAAGCCGATACACCGGTGCTGTTCCTCACCGCCCGGGATGACATCGCCGACCGCATCAAAGGCCTCGAACTGGGTGCCGACGATTACCTGATCAAGCCGTTTTCCTTCGCCGAACTGGTGGCACGCCTGCGCACCCTGACCCGGCGCGGTCCTACCCGGGAGGAAGAACACCTGCACGTCGACGACCTGCAGATCGACGTGCTCAAGCGCCGCGTCAGCCGCGCCGGCAACCGCATCACCCTGACCAACAAGGAGTTCGCCCTGCTGCACCTCTTCGCCACGCATCAGGGCGAGGTGCTGTCACGCTCGATGATCGCCTCGCGGGTCTGGGACATGAATTTCGACAGCGACACCAATGTCGTCGATGTCGCCGTGCGCCGCCTGCGCCTGAAAATCGATGATCCGTTCCCGATCAAGCTGATCCACAGCGTGCGCGGCATTGGCTACCGCTTCGACACTCAACCCTGAATGCAACCATGAATGCCATGACGCCGCTGCAATCCGCATCCCGTCTCAGCCATTCCCTGACCCTGCGTCTGGCGCTGGTGTTCGCCCTGCTGGCGTTTGTTTCGCTGGCGCTGCTGGGTGTCGCGCTGTACCGCGACCTGGAGCGCGAGTTGATCCATCGCGACGACATTGCCCTGATCACCCGCATCGACCAGTTGCGCACGTTCCTCAACGACAGCAACACCCTGGACCTGATCAAGGCCAAACCGGCGCTGTTCCAGAACATGATGGGCAACCGCGAGGCCCTGCTGACCATCGGCACCCCTGGCCAACCACCGTTGCTGGTGGTCAACCCGGGCAACCTGAACATGCCGGTGCTAACCCCGGTGGCGATGGATCATCGGCTGACCCTGGACGACGTGCAGCATTTGCCCAACGTCAACGGCGTGCCGTTTTCCGTCCTGGCGGCGACCATCGACTCGGGTGACCTGGGCAGCCTGCAAGTGGTGACCGGGCGCCTGATGACTGAACGCACCGCCGTGCTCGCCGACTACCGGCTCAATGTGTACCTGTTCGCCAGCGTCGCGGCGATCCTGCTGGCGCTGTCCGGTTATGTGCTGGTGCATCGCGGCCTGTTGCCCGTGCGGCGCCTGGCCCGCCACACCCAGAGCATCGACGTCGGCAACCTCAACGAACGCCTCGACAGCCAGGGCGCGCCGCTGGAACTGCTGCCGATGATCGACGCCTTCAACGCCATGCTCGACCGCTTGGACAAAGGCTTCATCCAGTTGGGCCAGGTATCGACCGACATGGCCCACGAACTGCGCACGCCGATCAACAACCTGCTCGGTGAAACCCAGGTGGCCTTGCAGCAGAACCGCAGCACCGACGCCTATCAGCAGCTGTTGGCCTCGAACGTCGAAGAACTCGAACGCCTGGCACGCATGCTCGACAACATGCTGTTTCTGGCCCGCACCGATCCGCGCAGTGCCTTGCGTCAGCGCCAGGAGCTGGATGCCGCCGACGAAATGCAACGCATGGCTGACTATTTCGAAGGCCCGGCGACCGACGCTGGCATCTGCATCGATGCCCGGGGCAGCGGCTTGATCTGGGCCGAGCCGATGTTGCTGCGTCGAGCATTGGCCAACCTGTGCGCCAACGCCATCAAGTACGGCGCCCCGCATTCCGAGCTGTGCATCCACGCCAACCCGACGGCCGATGGCATTCAGGTGCAAGTGCGCAACCACGGCCCGACCATCCCGGCCCAGCATCTGTCACGGCTGTTCGAACGTTTCTACCGGGTCGACGAATCCCGCGAACGCTCGGCCCAATCCAATGGCCTGGGCCTGTCGATCGTGGCGACGATCATGCAACTGCACAACGGTGCCTGCCACGTCAGCAGCGACGACGGCATCACCTGCTTCGAACTGTTTTTCCCGGCGAGGCAACAGCATGAGTGACGCCTGACCTGAAACCACCCGGGGCACTTCCAACAAAACAATGCTCTAGGGTGCGTGTCATGACCTAACCTCATTGGCTAAGTGACTAACAACCCGTCGAGCTCGCCGATGTGCAATGTCTTGAAGTCAATGATCTGCGTCTCCTTCGCGCTTCTGGTGGCCAGCCCGGGATGGCTGTTGGCGGGGGACATGGCCGACGCTCCTGCTCTTGCTCCCGCCCCCGCCCCCGCCCCCGCCCCCGCAGCCCCCATCATCAGCATCGCCGACAGCGAATTGCTGGGGGTGCAAAACCAGCTCAACAGCCTCAAGCAGCAGGTTTCCCAGGCCAGCAATTACACCCAGCTGGAAAGCTCACAGGATCTGGTGCAAGTACTGATTCAGGATATTGAGCGCTTGTCCACATCGCTGCTGCCCGGACAGGCGCAGTTGCAGGCGCAACTCAATGTGCTGGGACCGGTGCCGCTCGACGAGAACGCCTTGGTGACGTCTGCCATTACCACCCAACGAGACGCCCTCGGCGAGCAAAAAAACAAGCTCGATAGCCAGCTCAAAACCCTGGCCGCGCTGAAAACAAGTGCCGCCGAACTGATCACCCAGATTGGCAGTATTCGGCGCAGCCTGCTGGAAGCGGAAGTGACCCAGCAAACCAGCAGTATCCTGAACCCGGGATTCTGGTCGCCATTGTTCGCTCTTCCGATCGAGGACCGCCAGCGTTTCAGCTCCCTCATCGAGCAACTCGAGGTCACGCACCGGGCCGCCTGGCAACCCGGACAACGCGGGATCACCGCCGCCCTGCTGATCCTGGCCCTGGCCATCTGGACCGTGGGGCGAAAGCTCGCCGGCCGGGCTCTGGCATGGTTGTGCATCCATCGAATGCCTGAAGGCCGGTTGCGGCGCAGCTCCCTTGCGCTGGCATCGGTAGTGGCGACGGTGCTGACCGCCGGCATCGCCCTGCAACTGCTGCATTTTGCCGGGACCCGCCAACTGCCCTACACCCCACTGCTGGCCGATCTGGCGCAGTACCTGGAAAAGCTGGCCTATACCTGCGTGCTGATCACCGGGTTGAGTCGCGCATTGCTATCGACCAAACACCCTTCATGGCGCCTGCCCGATATCGCCGATCCGGTGGCGCTGGCGATGGAACCCTATCCAAGGTTGCTGGCAAGCCTGCTGCTGGTGCTGGTGACCCTGGTGCAGATGAGCAATGTCACCGGCATGAGCGCCGAAGTGGTGCTGTTCGGTCGGGGTGTCGTGGCGTTGGTCGCGGCACTGGTGATCGGCGCGATGCTGTTGCGCGTCAGCAAGACGCGCCGAGACCTGATAGTGGCCGGAGAGACTCCCGAAGGCGTCACCACCTTCGCCGGACTGATTTATACGTTTACCGGCTTTGCCGTGGTGGTGTCCCTGTTCGCCCTGGTGATCGGCTATGTGACGATGGCCCGGTTCATCACCTATGAATTGGTCTGGATATTCATCATCTTCGCCGCTTTCTACCTGCTCACACAGGTTTACCAGGACACCTGCGACTACGTTTTTTCGCCCCGGCAACCCGCCGGCAAGGCCATCAAACAGCTGCTGGGCATCGGCAATCCGCGCCTGGAGCAGATCTGTACCGTGTTTTCCGGCGCAGGCCGCGCCATCCTGATACTGATCGGCGTCATCGCGTTGTTTGTCGGCGGCGTGGGGACGACGCTCGGGCAACTGGTCACCGGCACTGTGGCCATACTCGGCGGTGAAGGGCTGCGCAAGCTGAACATCGTCCCGGACAATTTGATGCATGCCCTCCTGACACTGATGATCGGTGTCTACCTGATACGCACGCTACGCCGCTGGCTGGATAGCGAGTTCCTGCCGAAAACCGAGATGGACCCGGGCATGTGCGCCTCGCTGAGCACCCTGTTCGCCAACATTGGCTACGTGTCCGTCGTCCTGCTCACGCTGGCGTCGCTGGGGATCAAGTGGACCAACCTCGCCTGGATCGTCAGTGCCCTGTCAGTGGGCATCGGCTTCGGGCTTCAGGAAATCGTGAAGAATTTCATCTCCGGCCTGATCCTGCTGACCGAGCGCCCGGTGAAAGTCGGCGACCTGATCAGCATCAGTGGCGTGGAAGGCGACATTCGCCGAATCAACGTGCGGGCCACGGAAATACAACTGGCCGACCGCTCGATCATGATCGTGCCCAACTCGCACCTGATTTCGCAGAACCTGCGCAACGTCACCCTCGGCGGCAGCGCCCAGGGCGTGGTGATACTCGAACTGATGTTCCCGTTGGACATCGACCCTGAGCAGGTGCAAAACCTGCTGCACGACACCTTCACCGAACACGAATCCATTCTCGATAAACCGGTGCCATTCCTGCGTTTCAGTCAGCTGAAACCTGAAGGCATCACCTTGACCATCACCGGTTATGTCGCCAGCCCGCGCACCGTCGGCGCGATCAAAAGCGAGTTGCTGTTTGCAATTCTCAAGCGGCTGGGTGCTGCGGGGATTGAACTGGCGAAACCGCCTGCTGTGTGATGCGCAACCGAATGTGGCAGCGGGAGCCACGCGCAGGCGATGGTGCCGGGTAAACACCGGCTCCACCGTTAACCTTCTGTTGCCCTATCCTTTCATCCAAGCCATCACGCCGGACATCGACCATGTCAGCCCCCGAATCCACCCTCCTCGACAGCTGGCACCACAACGCCCGAGCCTGGATCGACGCCATCCGCAGCGGCACCATCGAAAGCCGCCTCAAGGTCACCGACCAGGCCATTCTGCTGGCGGTGCTGGGTCGTCAGCCCGAGCGTGTGCTCGACCTGGGTTGCGGCGAAGGCTGGTTGTTGCGCGCGTTGGCTGAACGGGCCATTGACGCGGTGGGTGTGGATGGCGACGTGACGCTGGTGGAGGCGGCGCGAGCGGCGGGTTCGTCGATGGTGCATGTGGCGAGCTATGAAGCGTTGGCCGAAGCGAAAATCGACATCGGCCGCGACTACAACCTGATCTGCGCCAACTTCGCCCTGCTGCATCAGGACATCATCCCCCTGCTCGCCGCCATGAACGCCCTGCTCGCCCCGGGTGGCGCGCTGGTGATCCAGACGTTGCATCCATGGGCAGCTGCGGCGGGCGACTATCAGGATGGCTGGCGGGAAGAGACCTTCGCCGGCTTCAAGGGGCAGTGGCAGCCCATGCCGTGGTATTTCCGAACCCTGTCCAGTTGGCTCAATGCGCTGGACATGGCGGGTTTCGCACTGGCCGGTTTGCAGGAGCCGCAGCACCCACAAAGCCCTGTGCCGCAGTCGTTGCTGTTGGTGGCCGAACCGCGACGGTGATTGGCTTTCAAAGCCTGCATACAGGTGCTGACTGCCATGCAATCCGGTGGGAGCGAGCTTGCTCGCGATGAGGCCGGCACATTCAACATTGATGTCGCCTGGCACTCCGCCTTCGCGAGCAAGCTCGCTCCTACAGGTTCGGTGGTGCACCCAATACAGCGTCAGGCCCATTCTTTACGCAGCTGGCGCGCCGCATTGACCATGTGCACCAGCGCCGCTTCGGTTTCCGGCCAGCCGCGGGTTTTCAGGCCGCAGTCCGGGTTGACCCACAGGCGGTCGGCGGGAATGCGCTTGGCAGCCTTGCGTAGCAGGTTGGCCATTTCCGCGGAGTCCGGCACCCGTGGCGAGTGGATGTCATACACGCCCGGGCCGATTTCGTTCGGGTAGGCAAAGGCTTCGAACGCGTCCAGCAGCTCCATGTCCGAGCGTGAGGTTTCGATGGTGATCACGTCGGCATCCATGGCGGCGATGGACTCGATCACATCGTTGAACTCGCTGTAGCACATGTGCGTATGGATCTGGGTTTCGTCACGCACACCGCAGGCGCACAGGCGGAACACTTCGGTCGCCCAATCCAGGTAGTGCTGCCAGTGCGCCCGGCGCAACGGCAGGCCTTCGCGGAATGCAGCTTCGTCGATTTGCACGATCTTGATCCCGGCGGTTTCCAGGTCGACCACTTCGTCGCGAATGGCCAAGGCCAGTTGACGGGCCTGCACTTCGCGGCTCACGTCTTCGCGCGGGAACGACCACATCAGCATGGTCACAGGGCCCGTCAGCATGCCCTTCATCACCTTGTCGGTGAGGCCTTGGGCGTAGCGGATCCACTCAACGGTCATGGCTTTCGGACGGCTCAGGTCACCGTAGATCACCGCCGGTTTCACGCAGCGCGAACCGTAGCTCTGGACCCAGCCGAAACGAGTGAACACGTAGCCGTCGAGTTGCTCGGCGAAGTACTCGACCATGTCGTTGCGCTCGGCTTCACCGTGCACCAGCACGTCCAGGCCCAAGTGTTCCTGCACTTGCACGGCGTGACGGATCTCGCTGTGCATCGCTTCGGTGTATTCGGTTTCGGTCAGCTTGCCTTGCTTGAACGACTGGCGAGCCAGGCGGATCGAGGCGGTTTGCGGGAACGATCCGATGGTGGTGGTCGGGAACAACGGCAGGTTCAGGCCGGCGCGCTGTTTCTCGATACGTTGGGCAAACAGCGAATGACGCTGGCTGTCCTTGGCGGTGATCGCGGCAACACGTGCCTGCACGGCCGGTTTGTGGATGCGCGGCGACGCGGCACGGCTGGCCTGCACGGCGCGGCTTCGAGTCAGCGCTTCAAGCACCTTCGGCGCTTCTGGTTCATTCACCGCCTGAGCCAGCACCGCGACTTCTTCACACTTCTGCACGGCAAACGCCAGCCAGCTTTTCAGTTCGGTATCGAGCTTGTCTTCACGCCCCAGGTCAACCGGACTGTGCAACAGCGAGCAGGATGGCGCGACCCACAGGCGATCACCCAGACGCTCGTGAGCATACTGCAACGTGGCCAGGGCGTTTTCCAGGTCGCAGCGCCAGACGTTGCGGCCGTTGACCACGCCCAGCGACAGCACTTTGTAGGCCGGCAGGCGGTCGAGGATGGTCGGGAACTGCTCAGGTGCACGCACCAGATCAATGTGCAGACCGTCCACCGGCAGGTTGGCGGCCAGGCCCAGGTTCTCTTCCAGACCGCCGAAGTAAGTGGCGACCAGCTTCTTCAGCGGGTCGCGCTGAATCAGGTTGTAGGCTCGCTCAAAGGCGTTTTTCCAGTCCTGCGGCAAATCGAGGACCAGGATCGGCTCGTCGATTTGTACCCATTCAACGCCTTGTGCCGCCAGGCGCTGGAAGATTTGACCGTACAATGGCAGCAGACGATCGAGCAGTTCGAGCTTGTCGAACTCGGCGCCCTTGGCCTTGCCCAGCCACAGGTAAGTCAGCGGGCCGATGATCACCGGCTTGACGTTGTGCCCCAGTGCGCGGGCCTCTTCGACTTCTTCGAACAGCTGATCCCAACCGAGCTGGAATTGTTGATCGACGCTGAATTCAGGCACGAGGTAGTGATAGTTGGTGTCGAACCACTTGGTCATTTCCTGGGCGTGCGCGCCACCGCAGCAACTGTCGCTCACACCGCGCGCCATGCCGAACAGGGTTTGCAGGCTGGCCTTGCCATCGTGCGGGCGGAAGCGCTCGGGGATCACACCGAACATCAACGAGTGGGTCAGGACCTGGTCGTACCAGGCGAAGTCGCCGACCGGCAACAGTTCGATCCCGGCTTTCTTCTGCAAGTCCCAGTGGGTCTTGCGCAGGTCACGGCCCACGGCGCGCAGGCCGGCTTCGTCGAGCTCGCCCTTCCAGAACGCCTCTTGAGCCTTTTTCAGCTCGCGGTCGCGACCAATGCGCGGAAATCCAAGGGAATGGGCCACAGCCATGTCAAATAACTCCAATGCGTTCAATGGGGCCATTGTCGACAGTGCCAGCGAGTGAGACAAACTCATTTTAATCGTGATGATCACAAGTTATTCTCATGATCAATGACACTGCACCGCCTGCCCTGGATGGACACCTGGTTCAGCGTGCTCGCCCCAATGTTCAACCTGCATCTGAAAACCACTGGCGTGTGCGTAAGCCGGGCGTCGATGGCATCATCACCCGCTACGAAGGTTTCGATGATCGCCACCCCCTCTGATCGGCCAAGGAATAGTCCCGATGCGTATCAAGACACTGCCGGCCCGGGCCACGGCGTTCTACCCGAACGCCAAAGCGCAGACCGCCGGGATCAACCCATGACGGCCATTTTTCGGCCGCGTCCGACGTTGATCTTTTTGCTGCTGTTGCTGGTGCTGGTGTTCTGGCTGTCCCTGGCCCTCGGGCCGGTCAGCCTGCCGCTGGGCGATACCTTGCTGGCCGGGATGCGTCTGCTGGGGTTGCCGCTTGACGGTGGCGACACGCAGCAGGCGGAGTTGATCCTCGGTCAGATTCGCCTGCCGCGCAGCCTGCTCGGCATTGCCGTGGGTTCGGTACTGGCGTTGTCCGGCGTGGCGATGCAGGGGTTGTTCCGCAACCCCTTGGCGGACCCGGGTCTGGTCGGTGTTTCCGGTGGCGCGGCACTCGGTGCCGCCCTCGCCATCGTCGGCGGCAGCCTGCTCGGTGGCATGCCAGCGGCCATCGAACCTTATCTGCTGTCGGTCAGCGCCTTCGCCGGTGGTTCGATTGTCACGGCGGTGGTGTATCGCTTCGGCCGCCGCAACGGGCAAACCGACGTTGCCACTCTGCTCTTGGCGGGTGTGGCGATGACGGCCATGGCCGGTGCCGGCGTGGGGCTGTTCACCTACCTGGCTGATGACGCGACCTTGCGCACCCTGACGTTCTGGAACCTGGGCAGCCTCAACGGTGCCAGCTACTCGCGCTTGTGGCCGTTGCTGATCGTTACCCTGGGCGTGGCGTTGTGGTTGCCACGTCGGGCGGCGGCGCTCAATGCCATGCTGCTGGGTGAGTCGGAGGCCCGTCACCTGGGCTTCGACATCGAGCGGATCAAGCTTGAGCTGGTGCTGTGCACGGCGCTCGGCGTTGGCGCGGCAGTCGCCGCGGCAGGCCTGATCGGTTTTATCGGCCTGGTGGTACCGCATCTGATGCGTCTGCTGGTCGGCCCGGATCACCGGGTGTTACTGCCCGTGTCGTTGCTGGCCGGCGCCAGCCTGCTGTTGCTGGCCGACCTGGCCGCACGTCTGTTGTTGGCGCCGGCCGAATTGCCCATCGGCATCGTGACGGCACTGATCGGCGCTCCGTTCTTTCTTTATCTGCTGGTACGAGGGCGTTCCTGATGCTGCGGGCAAACAACTTGCTGGTACGTCGTGGCAACCGCACGGTACTGGCGAACATCGATATCGAGTTGCGCCCCGGTGAAGTGCTCGGTGTGCTGGGGCCCAATGGCGCCGGCAAAAGCACCCTGCTCACCGCTTTATGCGGAGAATTGGCGAGCAGCGAAGGCACGGTCAGCCTCGACGAGCGTCCACTCGCCGACTGGCCGGGTCAGGAACGGGCCAGACGCCTGGCCGTGCTGCCGCAGAGTTCGAGCCTGAACTTTGCGTTCTCGGTCAATCAAGTCGTCGGCATGGGTCGCTTGCCTCACGCCAGCGGCCGCGTGCGCGATGCCGAAATCGTCGCCGAAGCGCTTAAAGCGGCCGATGCGCTGCATCTGGCCGGACGCAGCTATCTGGCCCTGTCCGGCGGCGAACGCCAGCGCGTGCATCTGGCGCGGGTGCTCGCTCAACTGTGGCCGGGTGCGGCAGGGCAAATCCTACTGCTCGATGAACCGACGTCGATGCTCGATCCGCTGCACCAGCACACCATTTTGCAAGCCGTGCGTGACTTCGCCGAGCGCGGGGCCGCCGTGCTGGTGATCCTGCACGACCTCAACCTGGCCGCACGTTACTGCGATCAACTGCTGTTGTTGCAACAGGGCCTGCCCCACGCCTACGGTCCACCGGCAGAGGTGCTGACCGCCGAAGCGCTGGCGGCAGTCTATGGGTTGGAGGTGCTGATTCAGCAACACCCGGAACGCGGCCACCCGTTGATCATCGCACGCTGATACCGCCCCCTCCTCTGTCATCGAGGGGGCACCTGTCCAATAAGGAAAACCGATGCGCTTTGTGTTGCTCTGTGCATTCAGCCTGTTGGCTGCCTGCCAAACCCATCAGGCCACACCACTGCCGGCGCCGATCGCCCCGCAAGGCCGTGATCACACTGACCTTGGGGTCATCCGTGAACTCGCCACGGGCCGTAGGCTGACGCCGCAAGAACTGGTCGAACGCCTCGCCGTTACGCCGCGGGTTCTGGTCGGTGAACAGCACGACAACCCGGACCACCACGCCCTGCAATTGTGGCTGCTGCGCGAACTGGCGGCACAACGGCCCCAGGGCAGCCTGTTGATGGAGATGCTCAATCCCGATCAACAGGCCAGGGTCGATGCCGCGCAAGCCGCGACCCGCGCCGGCCAGCCACCGGCCGATGCGTTCACGGCGCTGGCCTGGCAGGCCAATTGGGACTGGAGCGTGTATGGCGCACTGGTCACCTACGCGCTGCGACAACCGTATCCACTGCTGGCAGCGAATCTGGATCGTGCGCAGATCATGCAGATCTACAGACAGCGCCCGGTACTCACGGGGGCAGCCTCCACCACCCAACAAGTGCAGGCGACCTTGCTCGAAGACATCCGCGAATCCCATTGCGGCCTGCTGCCCGAAGCACAGATGCCGGCGATGCTCGCGGTGCAGCAACAGCGTGACCGGCACATGGCGGAGCGCCTGATGGAAGCGCCTCTACCTGCGCTGTTGCTGGCCGGAGCCTTCCACGTGCGCAAGGATCTGGGGGTGCCGCTGCACCTGAAGGACCTGGGTGCCGGTGAAGGGAATGCGGTGCTGATCCTGGCCGAAGCGGGCAAGACCGTGACGGCCGAGAGTGCGGATTTTGTGTGGTACACCGCTGCGCAACCGGAAGAGGACCATTGCGCGCAGCTGCGTCGCTGAACCTGTGGCGAGGGAGCTTGCTCCCGCTGGACTGCGCAGCAGGCCCCTGCTCTCAAGGGGTAAGGGGGGTCGCTTCGCAACCCAGCGGGAGCAAGCTCCCTCGCCACAAGAGCGCTCTCGCCCTCGGTCGGCCTCGCTCCGGCGCGACACTATGTCACGCCTCTTCGTCGGTCCAATGATTGTATCCACCCCTCCGGCACCGGCACAGTTTGTTAACATCCCCACGATTTTTTCGTCTGTACAGTCATCACGCTGTCATTTCAGCCTGTTCAACAGGATGCTTTTTTTCATGAGTACTGTGTATACCCGCCGAACGGTCCTGCAAGGCATGGGCCTGTTGAGCCTGGGCCTGCTCGCCGGTTGCGACGACAGCAGCAAGCTGTCGTTCAAGTACGGCAAAGACCTCAGCGACAAGATCATGGGGCGCAACTTCAAGCTCAAGAACGCTCAGGGCGAAACCCGGATGCTGGGCAGCTATCGCGGCCTGATGCCGATGGTGTTCTTCGGTTTCACTCAATGCCCGGCCGTATGCCCGACCACGCTGGCCCGCGCGGCACAGGCCAAAAAACTGATGGGTCGCGATGGCGAAAGGCTGCAGGTGGTCTTCATCACCCTGGACCCTGAGCGCGACACGCCAGAGATGATCGATAAATACGTAAAAGCCTTCGACCCGAGTTTCGAGGCGCTGTACGGCACCCTGGAAGAAACCGCCACCACCGCCAAGGAATTCGGCGTGTTCTTTGAAAAGGTCCCGAGCGGCGATACCTATACCCTCTCCCATACCGCGACCAGCTATGTCTTCGACTCCCGGGGCACGCTGCGCCTGGGACTGTCCACGTCCCTGACGGCCCAAGAGTGCGCAGAAGACCTGCTCACCGTGATGGAGGTTTGCTGAAATGAATGCCCCGCAGGCTAAAAACCGTTTTGCACAACGCTGCAGGCAAATGGCACTGGGATTGTCCCTGGTTGGCCTGGCCTTTCAGGCGTCGGCACAAACCGAGATCAAAGACGCCTGGGTCCGCGCCACCGTAGCCGGTCAGCCGTCGAGCGGTGCCTTCATGACCGTCACCGCCAGCGCCGACAGCAAGCTGCTGAGCGTGCAAACGCCGGTTGCCGGGCTTGTGCAGATTCATGAAATGAGCATGAAAGACGACGTGATGAAAATGCAGCAGGTGGGCGCCGTCGCACTGCCCGCCGGTAAAGCGGTGAGCTTCGATCCCCACGGCTACCACATCATGCTCATGAACCTGACGGGCCAGATCAAGGAAGGCGACAAGGTGCCCCTGACCCTGACCGTCGAAGACGCCAAGGGCGAGAAAGAGTCGATTCAGGTTGAAGCCGTTGCCAAGGCGATTGGCACCATGGATCACAGTTCGATGATGCACGATCACAGCAAGATGAATTGATTTACCCCTGATATCGCAACACCAAAAAGATCGCAGCCTGCGGCAGCTCCTACGAAATCGGTGTAGGAGCCTGCCGCAGGCTGCGATCTTTTTTGATCAAGACCTTTTCATGTCAACTCAAACCAGCTTGAGCACGACATTGATGTTGTTGCGCGTGGCTTTCGAGTACGGGCAGTACTGGTGCCCGGTGTCGACGATTTTCTGCGCGGTTTCGCGATCCAGCCCTGGCAGGCTGACATTGAGCCGCGCCTGGAGCAGATAGCCGCCTTCATTGGTGCCCAGGTCGACTTCGGCATCGACGGCCACATCCTTGGGCAGCGCCACGTTCATTTCCCTGGCAGCAACCTGCATGGCGCCGATAAAACAGGCTGACCATCCGGCAGAGAACAGTTGCTCGGGGTTAGTACCGCCACCGCCCGCACCTGGCGACGACAGCTTCACATCGAGGATTCCGTCGGAGCTGCGGGAGGCGCCGTCACGCCCGCCGGTGGTGTGGGTTTTGGCGGTGTACAACACTTTATCGATCTGGTTCATGGTGACCTCCTGATTAAGTTGTAAAAAACCGGCTTTAACACCCCATCGAGTCGCCGGGATGGTCAATCAATATAGACGTCACACGCCCACACCGTGGTCGATCCGACCAGCGCCCGTTTTTTCTTTATTTACGCGCCAACTTGTACCTGACGCAGTCCTCATAAAAGCTCTGCCGTACAGCAGTCGGTTTGAATCTCGACGGACTGTCATAAGTTTGCTCTGTAATACCAAGTGCCATCATGCGCATCCAGGTTTTGGCGAACTTGTAGGCCTGGATTTTCTGGCGGGCGGCATACAGAGAAACGCCTGAAAGCTTGAGTTCCTGTGCCCTTGCAGCGGTGCCCGCACCCCAACTGCACATGTACTGATCATTGCTGGCCAGTTCTTTGGCTTGAGCCGAATTGGCTACACCCGCAACTATCAGCGGGATTAACGCGATCCATGTCTTGCGCATCTTGACCTATTTAACTGACTGAAAATGAACTAATTTTGCTGAGGATTCTTAAACTTGGGGGCCAGCATCGTGCCTTTTCTGCAAATTAATTCGAAAAAGAGATGGGCAATGTCATTTCTTGCGAGTTTTCAATCCTTTGCTATAGCTAAGACTCTCAATCGCCAACTAAGTGAGGCAACGGAATGTCAGTCGCAAAGAAAATGAGTGTGGGGCAACTGACAATGTTGACCGCCGTCAACATGTTGGGCTCAGGCATTGTGCTACTACCGACGAAACTCGCGGAAGTCGGTGCAATTTCGATCCTCTCCTGGCTGGTGACCGCCACCGGTTCCCTCGCTCTGGCCTACGCGTTTGCGCGATGCGGGATGCTTAGCCGCAAGACCGGCGGTATGGGCGGTTATGCCGAATACACGTTCGGTAAAGCGGGTAACTACATCACCAACTACACCTACGGTCTGTCGCTGTTGATTGCCAACGTGGCGATCAGTATTACTGCGGTTGGTTATATCCAGGTGTTGTTCGGGATAAAACTCGATTCGCTGCAAGTAGGCCTGGCCACCATTGCCTTGTTATGGATCACCACTTTCGCCAACTTTGGCGGCGCGAGCATTACCGGCCGGATCGGTGCGATCACGGTCTGGGGTGTGATTGCACCTGTGGTGCTGGTATCCACGGTGGGCTGGTTCTGGTTCGACAGCAGCGTTTACGCCGCTGGCTGGAACCCCCACGACAAGGGCTGGTTCGAAGCGGCCGGCGCCTCGGTAGCGATCACCCTGTGGGCCTTCCTCGGTCTGGAATCGGCTTGCGCCAACACCGACGCGGTGGAAAACCCTGAGCGCAACGTACCGATTGCCGTGCTGGGCGGCACCCTGGGTGCGGCGGTGATCTACATCGTCTCCACCAACGTCATCTTCGGTATCGTCGGCAACGAAGAACTGGTCGCGTCCACCGCGCCGTTCGGCCTGGTGTTCGCCAAGATGTTCACCCCGATGGTCGGGGACATCGTGATGGCGGCAATGGTGCTCGCCTGCATCGGTTCGCTGCTGGGTTGGCAGTTCACCATTGCCCAGGTGTACAAAAGCTCGGCGGACACCGGTTACTTCCTGTCGATCTTCGCCAAGGCCAACAAGGCGGGAACGCCGATTGTCGGCATGCTGGTACTGCTCGCCGCACAGACCGCGCTGGCCCTGCTCACCATCAGTCCCGACCTGAGCAAGCAGTTCGACACCCTGGTCAATCTCGCGGTGGTGACCAACCTGGTGCCTTACATCCTGTCCATGGCCGCGCTGATGACCATGCAGAAAGTCTCCAACGTGCCGGAAGGCAAGGCGCTGGCGACCAACGTCATTGCCCTGATCGCGGCAGCCTACAGCTACCTGGCGCTGTACAGCTCCGGTGAGCAGGCGCTGATGCTGGGCGGCGTTGCCACCATCTTCGGTTACACCCTGTTCGGCTTCGTCAACAACCGCCTGATCCGCCTCGAAGCACTCAACAACAGCGTGCCGACGCAAACCGTCAGCGCGCAACACCTCACTGCCGAGCCAGTGCCGGTGAACAATCTGAATACAGCCACTATGGAGGTTCAAGCATGACGGAATATAAACACTCGCTGGGCATGCTGGCGCTACTGGTCAGCAGTCCGCCGGACAAGCGAACGGTGTTCGGCCGCGCCCTGGATCAACTGGTCCAAGACGTAGAGGGCCGTGGTGTCAGCGTACTGGCTTCGGAAAGCCTCATAGATGCTGCATCGATCCTGCGTTCGGACCCGGCCATTCAATGTGTGATCATCCGATGGGAAATGGACACCAGCGAAGGCCACGCCGACTGCACCCGATTGCTGGTCAAGCTGCGCGAGCGCAACACCCGGGTGCCGGTGTTCCTGATCAGCGACCGTACCACCGCGTCGACCATTCCGTTATTGGTCATGCAACACGCCGACGACTTCATCTGGCTCCCCGAGGACACCTCCCGTTTCCTCAGCGGGCGCATCCTGGCCGCCATCGAACGCTATCGCCAGGCTGCCCTGCCGCCGATGTTCGGCGCGCTGGTGAAGTTTGCCCGCAACTATGAATATTCGTGGCACACCCCCGGCCATGCCGGCGGTACGGCATTCCTGAAGAGCACCGCAGGCCGGGCCTTCTACGAGTTCTTCGGCGAGAACCTGCTGCGTTCCGACCTGTCGATCTCGGTCGGCGAACTGGGCTCTCTGCTCGATCACAGCGGCCCTATCGGCCAGGGCGAACGTTATGCCGCCAAGGTCTTCGGCGCGCACCGCACGTACTACGTGACCAACGGCTCGTCGATGTCCAACCGCGTCATCCTCATGGCCAGCGTCACGCGCAATCAGATCGCCCTGTGCGACCGCAATTGCCACAAGTCCGCTGAACATGCGATGACCCTGTCCGGGGCGATTCCGACCTACCTGGTGCCGACCCGCAACCGCTACGGCATCATCGGCCCGATCCTGCCGCAGACCCTGAGTGCCGAAGGCGTGAAAGCCGCCATCGCCAACAACCCGCTGGTCAAGCAAGGCATCGACCCGACACCGGTGCACGCGATTGTCACCAACTCCACCTACGACGGCCTGACCTACAACGTCACCCGTGTCGAAGAGCTGCTGGGCGAAAGTGTCGACCGTCTGCACTTCGACGAAGCCTGGTACGGTTATGCGCGCTTCAACCCGCTGTACAGCGGACGCCATGCCATGCACGGCAACCCGGCCGATCACGACAAATCCAAGCCGACCGTGTTCGCCACCCAGTCGACCCACAAGTTGCTGGCCGCCCTGTCCCAGGCCTCGATGATCCACGTACGTGACGGCCGTAACCCGATCGAACATGCGCGCTTCAACGAGTCGTACATGATGCACGCCTCGACCTCGCCGAACTACGCGATCATGGCGTCCTGCGACGTCAGCTCGGCGATGATGGAAGCGCCGAGCGGGCAGATCCTCACCAACGAGTCGATTGAAGAAGCGATCAGCTTCCGCCAGGTGCTCTCGCGCATGCACAACGAGATGCTGAGCAAGGATGACTGGTTCTTCACTTGCTGGCAGCCGCCGACCGTACAGGTTGGCGCAGCGACCGTGCCGTTCCATGAGGTCGACCCGGCTACGCTTAAAACCGACCCGAACTGCTGGGTCCTGCACCCGAACGCGGTATGGCACGGCTTCGGCGACATTGAAGACGGCTACTGCATGCTCGACCCGATCAAGGTTTCGGTACTTGCCCCGGGCATGGGCGACGACGGCAACCTGCTCGCCAACGGCATCCCCGCCTGCGTGGTCACCGCGTACCTGGGTCGTCAGGGTATCGTGGTCGAGAAAACCACCGACTTCACCATCCTGTTCCTGTTCTCCATCGGCATCACCAAAGGCAAATGGGGCACGCTGCTCAACGCCCTGCTCGACTTCAAGCGCGATTACGACGACAACGCCGAGCTCGAGCTGTGCCTGCCCGATCTGTACAACGCCAACCAGCATCGCTATGCCGGCATGGGCCTGAAGGATCTGGCCGACGAAATTTTCGCCGCCATGAAGAAACACAAGACCACCGCCAACATGTCCCAGGCCTTCGGCACCCTGCCAAAAGCCGAGTTCAGCCCGGTGGAGGCCTACGAAAAACTGGTGCGCAACGACATCGAACTGGTGACGCTCAACGAAGCCGCCGGGCGTCTTGCCGCGACCGGTATCGTGCCCTACCCGCCAGGCATCCCGCTGCTCATGCCGGGTGAGAACGCAGGGCCTGCGGACGGTCCGTTGCTGGCGTATCTCAAGGCACTGGAAGCCTTCGACAAATCCTTCCCCGGCTTCACCCATGACACCCACGGGATCGAAGTCGAGGACGGCGTTTATCGGATGCTGGTATTGAAATAAGTCCAACTGGTTCACCGCAACACCTGTGGGAGCGGGCCGTGGCGAGGGGGCTTGCCCCCGTTGGGCTGCGAAGCAGCCCCAAAATTTCCGATGTATCGAAGATGATGTATCGAAGATCTTGTGAGTGCTGCGCACTCAAACGGGGGCAAGCCCCCTCGCCACAGCTCGCTCCCACATTGCATTGCATCCCCCAAAAATCCCTATGGGCAAATTCGATCACAGCGCTCTATGATTGATCCCCATGACCACCACCGCTGCGATCCGCTCACCCTGCCCGCCCGGCGCCTGCGACTGCGGGCGTGACCCGTTGCTGGAAACACCGGGGGCGGACCTGCGCATCCTGTTTCTGACCCGCAACGAAGAAAAACGCCTGATCGAACGTCTGGAAAACCTGCAGAGCCTGAGCGATCTTGAGCACGTGCAACGGCGCATGTTCGAACAGTTGGGTATCCGCCTGAAGATCGCCCCCGGCTTCAATGAAGTGCGCACCATGCGCGGCATCGGCATCCAGGTTGGCGAACTGCCGGGGCTGTGCCGCAAGACCCGCGCCAACATCCCCGCCGCCATTCGCCGAGCCATGGAAAAGCACCCGGAGATTGCCTACGAACTGCTCAATGCCAACGACCTGTTGCGTGACGCCTGATGAAACCCATTCTCGAATTCCCCCTCACCGACAAGATTCTCACCACGTACGCCCTGGCCATCGGTGCCGACCTGCAGGGCTACCGCAACCACATTTACCGGGTGCTGAATTTCCATGGCGCCCTCAGCGGTGCCGAGGGCCTGCCCTCGCAAGCCGTACAAATCGCGGCGGCGTTTCATGATCTGGGTATCTGGACCGATGACACCCTCGACTACCTGCCCCCGTCCATTGCTCTGGCCATCGAGTACCTCGACAGCCAGCAACGACCGGAACTGAAGGATGAAGTCAGCGCGCTGATACTTGAGCATCACAAGCTGCGCCGGTATCGCGGCGCTTTCGCCAACAGTGTCGAACCCTTCCGCCAGGCCGATCTGATGGATGTGTCCCTGGGACTGGTGCGTTTCGGCTTGCCCCGAAGCTTCATCAAAACCGTGCAGGCGACCTTTCCCGATCATGGTTTTCACTCGACGCTGATAAAGCTTTCAGCCCGGCAATTCATCCGTTCACCGCTGCGGCCGCTGCCCATGTTCCGCTGGTGACACCCGTGTCTGTCTCCCTCTCTGACGGTGCCTTTAGCGCAAAGCCATTTCACTGCAAAGCGCCTGAAACACTAACTGTCTGACTATCCATTACTGGATATTTCGCAATTCAAACCTACGCTCTTCGCGGGGGCTTACGAATTTCAACGACGGTTGGGGCCCGTCTCGATGTACTCACGCTGGTACTCAGGAGCTCGACATGAACCGGACATCCTTATCCACGATGTTTGCGCTACCCCTGTTGTTGTCTGCAATGGCGTTACCCGCCCTGACCCTGGCCGCTGACAAGTCTCCCAACATTCTGGTGATCATGGGCGACGATATCGGCTGGTCGAATATCGGCGTCTACAACCAGGGCATGATGGCTGGCAGAACCCCCAACCTCGACCAACTGGCGAATGAAGGCATGCGTTTCACCGACTATTACGCCGAAGCCAGTTGCACCGCCGGACGCGCCAACTTCATCACCGGCGAACTGCCGATTCGGACAGGCATGACCACCGTCGGCCAGGCCGGCTCGCCCGTGGGCATTCCCGCCCAAGCCGTCACCATCGCGACCGCGCTCAAAGCCATGGGTTATGCCACCGGCCAATTCGGCAAAAACCACCTGGGCGACCTGAACCAGTTTCTGCCCACCGTCCACGGTTTCGATGAGTTCTTCGGCTACCTCTATCACCTCGACGCCATGGAAGACCCGGCGCACCCCAATTATCCGAAAGAACTGCTGGACTCGGTTGGCCCACGCAACATGGTCCACAGCTGGGCTTCCACCACCGATGACACGACCGTGATGCCGCGCTGGGGCAAGGTGGGCAAGCAGAAAATCGAAGACGCTGGCACGCTCTATCCGGAGCGGATGAAAACCGTCGACGACGAAATTCGCGACAAGGCCTTCTCTTTCATCGACAAGGCCAAGCAGGACAACAAGCCGTTCTTCGTCTGGCTCAACCCGACCCGCATGCATATCGTCACGCACCTGTCCGACAAGTACCAGGCCATGCGCAACTCGGAAAATGGCTGGTCGGAACAGGAAGCCGGCATGGCGCAGCTCGATGACGTCGTCGGCGATGTCCTGGCGAAGCTGAAAAAAGACGGCATGGACGACAACACCATCGTGATTTTCACCACCGACAACGGTGCGGAAAACTTCACTTGGCCCGATGGCGGCACGACGCCGTTCGCCATGGGCAAAGGCACGGTCATGGAAGGTGGCTTCCGGGTGCCGGCGATCATTCGCTGGCCAGGCAAGGTGCCGGCCAACCAGGTCGCCAACGGCATCATGTCCGGCATGGACTGGTTCCCGACCCTGGTCGCGGCGGCGGGCAACCCGAACATCACCGCCGAACTGCTCAAAGGTAAACAATTGGGCGACACCACCTACAAAGTTCATCTGGACGGCTATGATCAAACTCCAATGATCACCGGAAAAGGTCCGTCGAACCGGCATGAAGTCTTCTACTTTGGAGAGAGCTCCTTGGGTGCAGTGCGCATAGACGACTACAAATATCGCTTCATTGACCAACCGGGTGGCTGGCTGGGGGCTAAAGTTGCTGTGGACGTGCCGATCCTGACCAATCTCCGACTCGACCCGTTCGAACGCATGGGCTGGCCGGAAAATCAGGCCGCGCAGGGTTCGCAACAATACTTCGACTGGTTCAAGTTCCAATTCTGGCGTTTCGTGTTCGTCCAGCAGCAGGTGGCCAAACTGGCAGAAACAGCGATCGAGTTCCCGCCGATGCAAAAAGGCGCGAGTTTCAACCTCGACTCGGTCAAAGCCAAGATCGCCGCGGCTCGGGCAGAGATGGCCAAGTAAACAGCCGAATCCACGGGTGGCTGGTGCAGTCCACCCGTATTCGAAATGGACAATTGCTGAGGGATTTCAATGCCGACAAAAACCGCTACCCTGCCCGCCTCTGCGCTACTTGCCCTGTGCTGCCAGCAAGCCTGGGCCGGCGGCATCATGCTCTATGAAATCGGCACGGATAACACCGGCCTGGCCAACGCCGGTGCCGCCGCCCGGGCCCAAGGCCCTTCCACGATAGCCAGCAACCCCGCGGGCATGAGCTATCTGCCGGGCACACAAATCACCGCCGGTTTACAGGTCCTGTACGGCGACCTGAGCTTCGACCGCGACTCCGGCACCAACACCCCGGGCAGCGGCAGTGGCAATGCCCTCGATCCGATTCCCGGTGGCAGCTTCTTCATCAGCCATGAACTGGACGAGCACTGGAGTGTCGGTTTTGGCCAGTACGGTGACTTCGGGTTGGCGGTCAATTACGACAACGACTGGTCCGGCCGCTACTTTTCGCAGTACTCCAGCCTGCTCGGCCTGTCGCTGGTACCGAGCGTGGCTTACCGCTTCAACGAGCAGTGGTCGGTCGGCCTGGGCATCAAGGCCATGTACGGCATGTTGAAGGCCGACACTGCCATCGACCGTTCCCCTTTCGGCTTCACTGACCGCTCTGACGGCCAATACAAGTACCGCGACAACGACTGGGGCTATGGCGCCAACGTGGGGGTGATCTACGCCCCGCAACCCGGCACGCGCATAGGCCTGACCTACACCAGCCAGGTCGACTTGGACTTCAAGGACCGGATCGATGTGAAGGGCGACGGACGTCTGCTCGAGCGCGTCAACAACACCGATACCGCACTCGACATCAAGGTGCCGCAGACCGTGACCCTGAGCCTGTTCCAGCAACTGGACCGGCAATGGGCCTTGCTGGCTTCGGCCAACTGGCAGGACTGGTCCAAGTTCGGCGATATCGGGGTAGAGGTCGACACCACGGCCTTCGGTGCGCAATCGACAACGATTGACGCCGGTTTCAAGGACACCTGGCACCTCTCCCTTGGCGCGCAATACCAGGCCACCGAGCAATGGCTGTGGAATGTTGGCGTGGCCTACGACAGCAGCGCCGTCTCGGACGGCAACCGCAGCGTCATCGCGCCGATGGGTGAATCCTGGCGCATTGCAACGGGAGCCACCTATGCGCTGAACAAGGACACCGATGTCAACGTTAGCTGGGTCATGACCTGGCTCGGCGACCAGCCGGTAGACCAGAGCAAATCCGTGTCGGGCACTCGAATCTCAGGTCAGTTCGACAATGCCTGGATACAAGCCTTGACCGGCAACATGACCTGGCGATTCTGAAGCGCAGCAACCGAAAGAACGACGATTTCATCCAAGGAGTAAACACCACTATGAATCTGTCCCGAAACCTGCTTGTCGGCGCCGCGCTGGCCAGTCTGTTGCTAGGCGGTTGCACCTCGCAAGTCACAGAGAAGGATCAGTACTCAGGCTTCCTGCCCAACTACAACAACCTGGAAGAAGTGACTACCGCCAGTGGTGAGAAAGCCATGCGCTGGATCAGCCCGTCATGGAACCCGAGAGCATATGACACGGTGGTATTCAATAAACTGGAACTCTATCCGGCGCCCAAGCCCAACGAACGGGTCAACCAGCAGACGCTGGACGAATTGCAAAACTACATGACCAGCAAGGCCAAAGGTGTGCTGGGCCAGAAATACCGGGTGGTGTCGAACGAGAGCGCAGCACCGGCCGGGTCAAAGCCCCTGATCCTGCGCGCTGCGATCACCGGAGTGAGTGCTTCCAACGAAGGCATGAAGTGGTATGAAGTGGTGCCGATCGCGGCCGTAGTCGGGGCCACGCAGGCCGCCACCGGTCATCGGGATCAGGACACTAACCTGTTCATCGAAGCCGAGTTTATCGACACAAAAACCAATCAAACCGTAGCCAAAGTCGTTCGCAAGGTATTTGGCACCCAGCTGTCGAACGAGAGCCAAAAAATCACCACAAAAGACTTCAAAGCTGCAATCGACAAATTGAACGCTGATCTCTGGGCCTTCATATACAAATAATCTGCGTTTCAACCGCCAACCTCCGTTGGCGGTTGAATAAAGTTCAATGAGAGGACCGCTGATTTGTGGGCCTGTTCATCGATTCGATTTTTTCGATTACAAATGCTGTTGTTCACCTCGGCGCTCATCGCCAGCATGCTCGCGCTGAGTATCTGCGCGACGGAAGATGTGCAGACGACCGCTTGGGAAGTTGCACCTCACTTGACCACCCATTTGCATTCGACTTGACCAGCCAATTGCGCTCGACTTGACCGCGATGATTTGAATTGAGCTCTCACTATTTACGGGCTGGGTGGCAGAAGGACCCGCTTTGATGGCGCTGATTGAAAGCATGAAAGCACCGTCAGATATCTGGGATATCGAGGTCGATGGTGCCCTGGAAATGGCGGAACAGACGGAAGTCTGACCATCTATAGTGACGGTCGATGCTAGACCGTCGCTATCCGATCTGTCCCTCGGTGCCCAGCGAGCATCCCGCAAAGGTGCGTAATTCAGTTCATGGATACGCTGAATCGCAGGTACCTGCCGCGATACGCCATCCGTTTAGTCACCTAGGGAGTGATGGACGCTTACGCAAGGCGAGCGCCCGGCACCTAGGCCTTGGAACTGCTGCTATCACTGAACTAAGCTTTTCTGTGTGCTTGCGGATGCATGGTCTGGGCCTTCTTGGCACGGTTGAACTTAGGGACGGAGCAGTTGGATCAACTTATGAGGCTCTGACCATGTGGGGAATCCGCGATTGGGTAACACACCTTACGGTTCATCCCCCTGCACGTTCAGCGCTGATCATCCACGCCGTTGCGGCGCTAGCATTCGCTCTTTTCGCCGGCCCGAGGCGGAATGAAGGTAAATGCCTATCGCAAATGTTGGACCTGCGCACCAACCTACTCAAATCAATGGGAATGGGAAGGCGAGATGAACGGTAATTTATTATTACTTGCGTTCGTGCTCGGCGCGGTTTCTCAGGCGTCACTGGTCATTAGTGCCATAGCTGTATACGTGGTGAAGTTTCCGACACGGCTGGTCGGCGCGCTTGCCGCGTTCGGCGCCGGAGCACTCATCGCGGCCGTAGCCCGCGATCTGCTCCCGGAAGCGCAAGAACTCCACCTTGGAGTGGCCTCGTTATGGGCTATGGCGGGAGCACTGACTTTCCTCGGCGGCGAGCATCTCGTCGAAAAGAAATTTGGTTCGGGTGGCGCCGCTGGCGCGCTCGGTATTGTAATCGGCGCGGTGGTGGATGGAGTTCCGGAGTCGATCATTTTCGGAATTCAGCTGGCGAGTGGCACACCGATCAGCCTCGCTTTCATCGCAGCCGTCTTCGTGTCCAATATTCCGCAGGCCATTGCACCTTCTGCCGAGCTGGCTGCCATTGGGTGGAACTGGCGCCGCGTCGCGGTGCTGTGGAGCTGGGTGGTGCTCGCCTGCGGCGCCGCGAGCATACTGGGATATGGCATTGGCTCCGCCAGCGATCTGTTAAGAGGCGCGCGCATGGCGGCGTTTGCCGGCGGCGGCATTCTAGCCATGCTTTCCAATTCGCTGGTGCCGTTCGCGCACGAGCGTACCAAGGCCGCCGGCCTGTGGACGGTCGTGGGCTTCTGCGCTTCGTTTGCGGCGGGGAATTGATCTGGTCGATCGCGATTTATGCAAATTTCATGAACGATCCGAATTGGTCTTTGAAAGATGCTTCACCGTCAGTTCTGTGACGAGCCATACTCAGTAGCGTCCGCATAGGAGTACTAGCCAATAAGAATCCATCAAGACTTGTGATTGTCATTGGTTTTCGTATGAGTCAGTTGATAAATGTGATTAACCGTCGCGAAGAAGATGCCTGTGGATAAACCGCACATGAGGATCCCGGTCAAGCCCTCAATTGGCGCGAACAACCGCCATGGCTTCGCCATCACCACCTCTCCATAACCAATCGTCGCGTACGTCACTCCCGAAAAGTAAAGTGCCGTTTCGAGATCGGGCAGACATTCCTGCCACAGATAAAACGCAGCCCAGATCGTAATTTCTACCAAATGGAGCAAAAGCAAGTAACAGGCCACCCAAACCAACCTCCAGCTAATGGCCCAGAGGAGCTTCGGAGACGTCCAAGCCCAGCGATCCAGAGCCCTCAGCATCAGAGCCATTCCGACGGCATGTACGATCACTGTACTAGCCGTCAGCCCCCAAGCGAAAAGGATGTTCGAAGGCATTGGTGCTCCTCCAGCCATGTCGACCCAGACACCCGGCAGTTGCAGCAATGGAGGTGTCGCTTCACTCTAGTCGATTGACGGCAATGCAACCAGAACGCCAGAACGCGTGAAAGTCGTCGACCTTCGCAAAGCATCCTTCACTCCCCTTTCAAGCACACCACGTCGGCGCTCGAAGCGCATGACTCTCTCGGGCGGTTTCCACTGAGAATGTCGGCATCTGGATAGATTTGAGAGCATCGCGCGTCTTCGTTCACCCATGCCAAATGAAACGACCTAGACTTAAATTCATCTACGAAGATCAACGCGTTCAGGAGGACTGATAGCTGCGGTCGTTGCAGTACTAATGCGGTCGTTGCAGTACTAAAAAGAAGTTTCGCGCACATGTGTCACTGGTTGCGCAAACCGAGGTCAGTGTCCACCAGGGATGGTCTCAGCGGCGACAAACTAGGAGGCTTCCTTGTGGGATTTTCTGGTTAGCATCAAAGCAGTGAATTCCTGGAAGAAACTCCAGTGAGTGACTCATGGAAAGCTTTTTTCATGCCGACACCATTGGCGCTGAAGTTCGCAATCAAGACACTTCTCGCCGGGGGACTGGCTCTTTGGCTGGCGTTTCGTTTCGATTTGCAGCAGCCGCAGTGGGCCTTGATGACCGTCTTCATCGTGTCCCAGCCTTTGTCAGGGATGGTGGTGTCGAAGAGCATTTTCCGCTTGGCAGGCACGTTGGTTGGCGCCGTCATGTCGGTGTTGATAACGGGTCTGTTCGCGCAAGCCCCTTGGCTCTTTCTGCTGGCGATCTCTCTATGGCTGGGGCTTTGTACCGTCGCCTCGACCAGCCTGCACAACTTTGTTTCCTATGCCTTCGTGCTATCCGGCTATACCGTGGTGATTATTGGCTTGCCAATGCTCATCCAGCCGCTGCATGTGTTCGATCAAGCCGTTGCCCGCGCCACTGAAATCAGCTTGGGAATTATCTGCGCATCATTGTTCAGCGCTTTGATCTGGCCGCAGCGGGTTGAACACAATCTTGAAAAACAAGCACGCATGACCTTACTGGCCAGCATGCAGGCCGCAAAGATGGAAATCAGCACTGCAGTACGCGAAACCAAAACCTTGCTTGCCGCGCTGAGTAAGATTGTCGCGACGGATGTACTGCGCGACCATGCCCGGTTCGAAGGTTTTCGTGGCCGCCATCGCGCTCGGGTGTTGCGCGTGTTATCGCGCGAATTGCTTAGCCTGTTACGCATGGCACGGGGCGTGGCACTCCAGCGTCATCTGCTGTCAACTGACGATGTTCAGCGCTTGCAACCTTGGTTTGAGCAGGTCGCCGAGCAGCTTGAGCACCCAGACGCTGTCGCGATTTCAATCCTGCGCGATCGCTTGGCGCAAACTTCGGCGCAAGAACAGCGCTCCAACGTCGTGCGGTGTTGTCTGGAGCGCTGCTCAGCACTGCTGCTCAACTCCACAAGGGCTCAGCAATCAATGTCGGCGGTTACCAGCGGTGAGATAGTCGCTGATGATCCGGGGACTTTATCCTGGCACCGAGACGGGGTGCAGGCTCTGTTTTATGGTTTGCGCAGCACCTTGGTTGTGCTTGGGCTTTCGGCCTTTTGGTATGCCAGTGCCTGGCCGTCAGCAATCGGAGCAATCGTGTTATCGGGCGTTCTCTGTAGCTTGTTTGCCAACTACGAGAATGGGGCTGCCATCACCATGGGTATGACCCGCGGCTTCCTCTATGCAATCCCGATTGCAGCTATAGTTACACAATGGATGTTGCCTGAATGGAATGGTTTTCCATTGCTCTGTCTAGCCCTCGGTGTGCCGTTATTCTTTGGCGCGCTGGGGATGGCCGAACCACGCTTGACGCCAACGCCCACGGCCTTTGTCATACAGTTCATCATTCTGGTGACACCGAGCAATCTGATGCATTACGACTTCTCCGCATTACTCAATTCGGCAATAGGGTCACTGGTGGGGGGATGCTTTGCGGTGCTGGTTTTTCGTTTGTTAACCCTGCCACCCGGCTGGTTTAACCGACGACTGCTCAACGCGGTCTGTAATGATCTCGCTCGACTGACACGCTATCCCTTGGCACAGGCTGACAACTGGTTCGGTGGGCGCATGGCTGATCGCCTGCTACGTTTGGCTCAACTATCACCTGGCGCTGATTCGAAACATTGGAATGATGGTCTGTTGGCTATGGATCTGGGTAATGAGTTGATTCAGCTACGTACTTGCTTGAGCGATACAGACAGTAGTTTGCGTAACGAGTGTGACCGGTTCCTGGCACAGCTTGGCCAGCGGCTCGCATTCGGCCCGACCCCTGAAAGCGCTCTTCTATTAAGCGACCTGAGTCAGCATCTCAACGGGGCATTGCAGCAGACCCATTCGCAAGCCTCGCAACTGGCGCAAGCATCATTGGTTGAAATGCAGACACTCTGGGAGCAATGGTGCCAGCGGGAGGACGAACGTGGGATTGCATGAGTGGTCATGGGGCGGAGTGTTTCTCAGCCCTCTATTGGTCTACGCGATTTTGGCACTTGGCCTGACCTTCTGCGTGTTCTGGCTGCTGGAGTTCACGCCTGTATGGCGATGGGTCTGGCACGATGCGTTATTCGAGTGCGCGGTGTTCGTATTGATCTTCGTGGCGATAACCTGGAGCCTCTCAGACTTGTAGAGTATGAAGGGCATCAAGAGAAATACTATGCGTGTTTATGTTCGCGTATTGTTCACCGTCCTGGTCGCTGGCACCGCCGTACTCGCGGCGATCTGGCTATGGAATTTCTACATGCTGTCGCCCTGGACACGTGATGCGCGAGTAGGCGCCGATGTGGTGGTGATTGCACCGGACGTGTCGGGTTGGGTCACAGAACTACCCGTTCAGGACAATCAGCAAGTGAAGGCCGGCGACTTATTAATGCGCATCGATCGAGATCGCTATCAAGCAAACCTGGATTATGCAAAGGCAGTGGCCCAGACTCACCATCAACAGTTTTTGCAGCGCAGCTACGAAGCTTTGCGGCGAAGTAAATTGGGCCTCGCCGCCATTAGTGCCGAAGACAAGGAAACAGCGCAACTCAACGCCTCGATTGCTGGCAGTCAATATCAGGAAGCGCTGGCCCAAGTGAAGCTGGCCGAATTGAACCTGTTGCGCAGCGATGTACGTGCGCCGCGCAACGGTCAGGTGACGAACCTTCGGTTGACCCGAGGCAATTATGTGCAGACCGGACAGGCCGTCATGGCAGTGATTGATCAGCAATCGTTCTACGTCACGGCTTACTTTGAAGAGACCAAACTACCCAGGATTCGTTTGGGTATGCCGGCACGAGTCCTGCTGATGAGCGGCGAAATCCCTTTGGAAGGTCGTGTCGAGAGCATCAGTAGCGGTATCACCGACAGCAATACGACTCCCGATCACCAGTTGCTGGCCAATGTTCAACCGACGTTCAACTGGGTTCGATTGGCACAACGAATTCCCGTACGAATCAAACTGCTAAAAGTGCCTGCCGACACTCACCTGAGCACAGGGATGACAGCCACGGTCAACATCTTGGATGGAGCAGAAAACCAGGCGATTCCTCAGTAAACAGTGCAGCTACGCCTTGAAAGAAAAGGCAGGAACTCTACAGGCACGCGCATCATCCGCTTCTGGCTCGCAGCGCTGCATCACGCGGTTGAGGTGGACGGCGATCCTGGACACTTCACTCGATCGTGCCGATGGGCGAATCCTGGCGCATTGCCACAGGCGCCCCTATGCTCTGAACCAGGACACCGATGTCAACGTCAGTTGGGCCATGGTCTGGCTCGGCGACATGCCGGTAGAACAGACCAAATCCGTATCGGGCAATCAACTCTCCGGTCAATTCGACAATGCCTGGATTCAAGCCCTGACCGGGAATATGACCTGGCGATTCTGATGTTTTGTAAACGAAAGAACGACGATTTCATCCAAGGAGTAAACATCACTATGAATCTGTCCCGAAACCTGCTTGTCGGCGCCGCACTGGCCAGTCTGCTGCTAGGCGGTTGCACCTCGAAAGTGACGGAGAAGGCGCAATACTCTGGCTTCCTGCCCAACTACAACAACCTGCAGGAAGTCGAAACGCAGAGCGGCGGGACCGCGATGCGCTGGGTCAGCCCTTCGTGGAACCCGAATGCTTATGACACTGTGGTGTTCAACAAACTGGAGCTGTACCCGGCCCCCAAACCCGATGAGCGGGTCAACCAGCAGACGCTGACCGACATTCAAAACTACATGACCAGCAAGGCCAAGGCCTCGCTGGGTCAGAAGTACCGCGTAGTACCCACGTCCTCATCCGCCCCGGCGGGCTCCCGGACCCTGATCATGCGGGCGGCGATTACCGGGGTTAACGCCGAGAACGAAGGCATGAAGTGGTATGAAGTGGTACCCGTTGCGGCCGTTGTCGGGGCAACTCAGGCCGCCACCGGTCACCGCGACCAGGACACCACCCTGTTCATCGAAGCCGAGTTCGTTGACGCCAAGAGCAACCAGACCGTGGCCAAAGTGGTGCGCAAGGTGTTTGGCACCGAACTGAAAAACGAAAGCCAGATGATTACCGCCAAGGACTTCAAGGCGGCGATCGACAAACTGGGTACCGACTTCCAGGCGTTCCTCAAGTAACACCCGCCCAGGTGGCAAGGGAGCTTGCTCCCTCGCCACCTGAGGTTCCCTCCCTGACCGTCCCCTTCACTTTCTCATCCCGACCCGCCGACGCCCTGCGACGGTGATTGCCAGTTGCTCGGCATTCTTGTGGAAAAACAGCTCTCCAGCGATACCGTCCAGCGCGCGGACCAGGGCCACCGGACGACCCTGGAGGCTGCGGGGTGACGCCCGATTTCAGTGCTGATCAGACGCTGGTTCTCTTTTGCAGGGGTTTATCCAGTCAGGCAACGATGGACCTCGCAGGTGAATGTGCCAGCACCGTTGGGCTGACGCGCCTTCGCGAGCGCGGATTTGTCCGGTCTGTTTAGCTAAGATTCATGGGTGGTGAACCTTATTCCCGGAAACCCGGTCGATACCTGCAACCCGACCCGGTTTGCCACCACCCCCGTACGCGAGGTGACAACTGGCTTGCTTCATTCACTGGAGAACGCCCCCGTGATTTCAACCCTGTACATCGCCAGGCTCAAAGCATGGGGCGCCCATGGTTTTACCGCCACTGGCGTAGTCACCGCTTTCCTGGCCACCCTGTCCCTGCTGGATAACCAGCCGACCCATTGCCTGCTGTGGCTGGGTGTCGCCCTGATCGTCGACGGGCTGGACGGTGCGCTGGCACGCAAGGTCAACGTGCAGTCAGTGCTGCCGAGCTTCGATGGCTCGATCCTCGACCTGGTAATCGATTACCTGACCTATGTGTTCATCCCGGCACTGTTCATCTACCGCTACATTCCGCTGCCGGACTACACCTTGCTGCTGAGCGTATCGCTGATTCTGGTGTCGTCGCTGTTCTGCTTCTGCAACGTCAACATGAAGAGCAAGGACAACTACTTCCAGGGCTTCCCCGCCGCCTGGAACGTGGTTGCCCTGTGCCTGTACATCATCGCCCCGTCACCGTGGATCACCTTCGTTACAGTCATTGGCCTGTCTCTGCTGACGGTGAGCCGGATGAAATTCCTGCACCCGTTTCGCGTGCGCCGCTTCATGCCGATCAACATTGCGGTGACGGCCATCTGGTTGCTGTGCAGTTTGTCGCTGGTGCTCAACCATCCGTTGATCAACCCGTTGGTGATGGGGCTGTGGCTGCTGATGTCGGCGTACTTCCTGGGTATCTGCCTGTGGCGCACGGCGCTGGAGTGGTTCGACGAATCGAGGCACAAGTAGCCATGGCGGTCCATATCGTTCAACTCGGATCACCGCGCCGCCCCGACGAAGGTTTGCGCCTGGGTACGGTACGCCGCCCTCCCCGCGGCGTACCGAAAGCCGAATTCGCCCGTCGGGATTTTTATGATGTCTGGCAACCGTTGCTGTCACCCAGCGCGGAGCTGGTGGCCGAGGCCAAGGCTGCGCAGGATGCCAAGGCCTGGGAGGTGTTCAGACGCAAATTCAAGGCCGAGATGAGCCAGCCCGCTGCCAGTCAAATGCTGGACCTGCTGGCCGCGCTGTCCCACCGGACGTCCCTGGCCGTGGGCTGTTATTGCGAGGATGAAGCGCATTGTCATCGCTCGGTGTTGCGCGAGTTGCTGGAGGCGCGTGGGGCGCACGTCATTTAGCGGGCACTACTATCCCCTGTAGGAGCGAGCCTGCTCGCGATGGCGGTCTTTCAGTCACAGATGCTGTGGCTGATACACCGCTTTCGCGAGCAGGCTCGCTCCTACAGGGGGGGTGCATGGTCGCTCAACGCCGCGTAATCACCACCTCCAGGTATTCACTCGGCACCACCAGCGACTTGTCGCCTGCCCGGTTCATCCGGTTGATCAGCTCGGTCAGGTCCGACTCCAGGGCCTGGGCGCCGTCCGGTGGTAGCGCGGCGAAGGCCTTGTGCACCGGCCCGTACCACTGGCGGAAGGTGTCGATGAAATGCGCCGCCGAGCGATAGCGGAAATTGAACGTGCGGCGCGTCACCTGGAGCAGAAATTCACGCTCGTCAAAATGCTCGTGCAACCAGGCTTCGGTGCCCCAGCGTGAGGGCGGATTCGCTCCCGGCGGCGGTGGCAGGTGCTGGCCCAGGGTCTTGAACATCTGGCCGACGAACCCCTCCGGCGTCCAGTTGGCCAGGCCAATCCGCCCGCCCGGGCGACAAACCCGCGCCAGTTCCGCGGCGGCTTTTGGCTGGTCCGGCGTGAACATCACGCCGAAGGTCGACAGCACGGCATCAAAGCTGCCGTCGGCAAAGGGCAAGGCTTCGGCATCGGCGACCTGGAAGGAGACGTTCAGGCGTTCTGCCCGGGCCCGCTCTTCGCCGCGTTCGAGCAAGGCGGCGACATAGTCGGTGGACGTCACCTGGCAACCACGGCGTGCAGCCGCGAGGGTCGCGTTGCCGTTACCGGCGGCAACGTCGAGCACGCGCTCATCGCACAACAGGTCACAGGCTTCGGCCAGTTGCTCGCCGACGATCTGCAGGGTGGTACCGATCACGGCGTAGTCACCGCTGGCCCAGGAGGCCATCTGGCGGTTTTTCAAGGCACTCAGATCAATGGGTGTACTCATGGAGACGCTCTCTGGGTTGAAACACGAATCGGGCCTGACGGGCATTCACTCCGCCGTTGTCGGATCGATGATGTTCATCACCTGGGAAATGCGATTGGCGGGAAAACCACTGATCCTGGCGTGCTCCCTGATCTGCTCCTCGTTCGGCGAGATGTACACGCAGTAGAGCTTGTCACCGGTGACATAGCTCTGCAGCCACTGTACCTCTGGCAACTCACGCAACGCCCGACAGGACTTTTGCGAAGCAGCTTTCAAATCCCTGTCCGACAATGCTCCGGCGCCCTGGATCTCGCGCTCAATGACGAACTTCGGCATGGCAACCTCTCTTTTCTTGTTCTGGATGGCCGGGCGGCAATCACCCTGTGAATCAACTATCGTCCTGACGAACGTTGGCGTCCTGTCCGATCGTCGCCCAACCCTGCCCGATCGTCCGGAGATTCCACGTTGCGCGCCGGCGCGTTCACAATCAGGAACCTCCCACGGGGAAACCCAAATGGACGCTCTGTCACAGACCCTGCGCGTCGTGCACCTGGTCGGCGCGATCTTTATCAACGCCCGGTTCACCGCGCCCTGGTGCTACCAGTCGCCCAGCGCCGATACGGCGGCGCCGTTTCTGGAGCCCGATGCGGAACGGGTGGTGATCTTTCACCTGATCACTGACGGCGAGTGCTATGTGGAACTAGGCGATGACCCGCCGCTGCTGCTGAGTGCGGGCGACGTGGTGATCTTCCCCCAGGGCGATGCCCATCGCATGTGCTCACATCCCGGATTGCCCCCGGCCACGGGTGCGCGACTGGATGCGGTGCTGGCGCGGCGGCCCCGGCAGCTGAGTTATGGCGGTGGTGGCGCGGTCACCCGCCTGGTGTGCGGTTACCTGGCCTGCGACACGCGCCTGGCGGGCATGCTGCTCAAGGGCTTGCCGGCGGTGGTGCGGGTCAATGTGCGCGGTTCGAATGCCGGTATCTGGCTGGAGTCCTCGGTGCGCTATGCCCTCGCCGAAGCCCGCTCACCCCGCCCCGGCGGCGAAGGGGTATTGGCCAAACTGGCCGAAGTGCTGTTCATCGAAGTGCTGCGCCTGTACATGAACGAACAGGGCGAAGGCCGCACCGGCTGGCTGGCCGGCGTGCGCGACCGCATCGTCGGCGCCGCCCTCAACGCCTTGCACAAAAAGCCCTGCCACGCCTGGACTCTGGACGAACTGGCGCGCACCGCCAGCACCTCAAGATCGGTATTGGCTGAACGATTCCAGCAACTGGTGGGGGTGTCGCCGATGCAGTACCTGACGCAATGGCGGATGTTGCTCGCCGCCAACCTGTTACGCAGCAGCAACAGCTCATTGACGCGCATCGCCGAAGAAGTCGGCTACCAGACCGACACCGCCTTCAGCCGCGCCTTTCGTCGCGAGTACGGCGCACCGCCGGCGGCGTGGCGGCGCGGTCAGACCGCCTCGAATCACTTGAGCAGTCGCTGAACCAGCGGGGGCGACAGCACCGCCCAGGCCCGCTACTCTCGCGATCCAGCGACTGACCTCTGAAAGGACTCACAACATGGCACCCCGCCTGGACTGGCTTGCTCGACATATGCGGCACAGCAACACATTCGCTTCGTGGATCCACCAGCAGTTCCACTACGAATACGCCGGACAGCCCCTGCCTGACTGGCAACGGGAATTCGCCGAAGGCCAAGACAACGGCGACTGGAAATGTCTGATCGCCCTTGATCACGACGAGCTGTTGGGCGGCGCAGCACTGGCCAGGGCCGACCTGGACCGTCGCCCGGATCTGGGGCCGTGGCTCGCTTGCGTGTTCATCATCCCCGAGGCACGCGGCAAGGGCCTGGCAGAGCGATTGATCGAAGGGATTTGCGCGCAAGCCAAAGCCAGCGGCGAAAAGAGGATCTACCTGCACACCCAGGACCAGAGCACTTATTACGCCAAGCGCGGCTGGGTGGTGCTGGAGCGTTTTGAAGCGTGGGAAAAGGATCAATGGCTCATGACTCGGGACCTGTGAGCCATTGATCGAGTGGATTACGCCGCTGGCGCGCCGGCCTTGGCCTCCTGCAGCAACTGCTGAATCATTTGTTCCTGCGTGTCGTAGCTGCCTTCACCGAAGTGGGTGTAACGCACCTGCCCCTTGGCATCGATCAGGTAGTGCGCCGGCCAGTACTGGTTGTCGAAGTTGCGCCAGATCGCGTAGTTGTTGTCGATCGCCACCGGGTAGGTGATGCCGTACTCCTTCACCTTGGCCCTGACGTTGTCGATGATCCGTTCAAAGCCGTATTCGGGCGTGTGCACGCCGATCACCACCAGTCCGTCCTTTTCGTATTTCTTCGCCCAGTCCTTCACGTACGGCAGGGTGTGCTTGCAGTTGATGCAGTCGAAGGTCCAGAAGTCCACCAGCACCACTTTGCCTTTCAGCGCTTCGTTGGTCAGGGCGGGCGAGTTGAGCCAGTCCACTGCGCCGGACAGCGACGGCATGGCGCCCTGAGCGTTGCCCATGGTGCTGTCGGCCTTGACCTTGCTGACCAGGTAATCGACGACTTTCGGCACGGTCGCCAGCACGCCCTTCTCGACACTGCTGACACCTTGCGAAGAAGTATTGGCCAGCAACAGGTCGTTGGCCCCCGTTGCAATCACCGCCGCGCCGGCCAGCACCGCAACCCCTGCGCCACGGCGAAACCAGCCCGTAACCGGAATCGACGGTTTCAAGCGATTGACCAGGCCGCGACCGGCAAAGATCAGGGTGCCCAGGGACAGCGCACTGCCCGCGCCATAGGCCACCAACAACAGACTGGTGCCGGCGTTCGCGCCCTGCAGCATGGCGCTGGTCAGAATCACCCCGAGGATCGGCCCGGCGCACGGTGCCCAGAGCAACCCGGTGGCGACACCGATCATGATCGAAGCCAGTGGCCCGGACACCTTGCGCGAGTTCGGGTCGATGCGATTGCCCAGCAGCACGAAGGGCCGCGCCAGCCAGTCACCGACCCGGGCGGAGATCAGCGACAGGGCGAACAGCACCATCACGAACAGGGCGACGTGGCGGCCGGTGTTGCTGGCCTGAATCACCCACTCACTGCTGACCACGGCCAGGCTGGAGACCAGGGCGAAGGTCAGGACCATGCCGCCGAGGGTGAGCAGGATCGAGGAGCGTGTGCGGTCGGCCCCGGCAAACAGGAATGGCACGACCGGCAGGATGCACGGGCTGAGGACGGTCAATATGCCGCCCAGGAAAGCGATGAGTAACATGGGATCACCTGATGCAAATTAAAGGGCAACACAGGATCACTGTAGGAGCGGGCTTGCCCGCGAAGGCGGTCTTGCAGGTGACATCTCTATTGAATGTTCCGACGCCTTCGCTGGCAAGCCAGCTCCTACAGTGGATCGGGGGTGTTCTCAAGCGGTCTGTTCATCCAGCAACTGCCCCTGAGGCGTGCGGCTGGAGCCGTCTTGCGCCAGGAGCCCATGGCTACCCTTCTCCGCCACCGGCGTGAGCTGGAAGCAGGTGCTGCTGGTGCAGGCGCCTTGCTCGACAGCGGCGTTGGCATGGGCCACCGCACCGGCGACGGAAAAGGCGATGGCGGTCAAAATGCGGGATACGTTGTTCATGATGTCCTTCCTGATTCAAATGGATTAAGCGGTCGTTGGGCGCGACACTCAGTTTTCCGAGTTGCAGTTGTCAGCCAACTTGCTGTAATCCAGCACTTGGGTTTTTGACTGGGAGTCGAGGTAGGTCAGCCGTGCATTCACCACGCCGCAGGAAGGCGTAGCGTCCTCGGTCAGCGACACCACTTTCCTGATGTCAAGTTGGGTGCCGTAGGTGTAGTTTTTGGGCGCGACATCGGCTTCGGCACGGGCCGACAAGGTGCAGATGTTCAGGGCGGCAAACAGGCACGCGGCGTAGATGGCTTTGGTGTTCATGGCGAGTTCCTCGAGGTTTCAACAGGTTGATCGTTGGTTGATCCGAGGCGGTCTGGTTTGCCTCGATGGAACCTATTAAAAGCTTGCGAGGTATCTCGGCTGTGTCGGAAATGGGCGTGAATCAATCGGTACGTATCAGAACCGGGCGCAGATACAGAGCAATACAAAACCGCTGAAAATCGGCTTTTTTGCCTTCGTGTGTATCCTCAGGCAAGCCAGATACACTGCAATACAAAGGACGGCAGGCGAGCCCGCCCAGGCTCGATAGACTGTGTGGCATTCCCCATTTATCAGAGGTTTGGCCCAATGGATCATGTTGATCACATCCTCATCGTTGACGATGACCGCGAAATCCGCGAACTGGTTGGCAACTACCTGAAGAAGAACGGCCTGCGCACTACCGTCGTGGCGGATGGACGGCAGATGCGCGCTTTTCTGGAAACCACCCCGGTGGACCTGATCGTGCTCGACATCATGATGCCGGGGGACGATGGCTTGCTGTTGTGCCGCGAATTGCGCGCCGGCAAACACAAGACCACGCCAGTGCTGATGCTCACCGCCCGCAACGATGAAACCGATCGCATCCTCGGTCTGGAAATGGGCGCCGACGACTATCTGGTCAAGCCGTTCGCTGCCCGTGAACTACTGGCGCGGATCAATGCGGTGCTGCGACGCACCCGCATGCTGCCGCCAAATTTGGTGGTGACCGAAGCCGGCCGCCTGTTGGCCTTCGGCCGCTGGCGCCTGGACACCTCGGCCCGTCACCTGCTCGATGGAGACGGCACCATGGTTGCCCTGAGCGGTGCCGAGTATCGATTGCTGCGGGTGTTTCTCGATCATCCGCAACGAGTGCTCAACCGTGATCAGCTGCTGAACCTGACCCAGGGCCGCGATGCCGACCTGTTCGACCGCTCCATCGACTTGCTGGTCAGTCGCCTGCGCCAGCGCCTGCTGGATGACGCCCGCGAGCCGGCCTACATCAAGACCGTGCGCAGCGAAGGCTATGTGTTCTCCCTGCCGGTGGAAATCCTGGGCGATCTATCATGACGCAGGCGCTGCATTGGCCGCGGACCCTGGCCTCACGGCTGTCGCTGATTTTCCTGATCGGCCTGATCCTCGCCCAGGCGCTGTCCTTCGGCGCGCAGTATTACGAGCGCTACGAATCCTCGAAAAACACCATGCTCGGCAACCTGGAAACCGACGTTTCCACGTCCATAGCCATCCTCGACCGCTTGCCCGCCAACGAGCGAGCCGGCTGGCTGCAGCAACTGGAGCGGCGCAATTACAGCTACCTGCTCAATGAGGGTTCGCCGGGCACGCCCATACGCACCGACATGCCCGATACGCCCATTGCCATCGCCTCGATCAAAGACGCCATCGGCCACGATTACCCGATGACCTTTACCGACATCCCCGGGCCGAGAAAACATTTTCAGGTGCACCTGAACCTGGCGGATGGCAGCCCGCTGACCATCGACGTCTGCCCGGCGATGGTCCCGTTGTCGCCCTGGCTGCCCATCGTGCTGCTCGGGCAACTGGCGCTGATGCTTGCCTGTTCCTGGCTGGCGGTCAGAATCGCCATCCGCCCCCTCACCCGCCTCGCCGGTGCCGTTGAAACCCTGGACCCCAACGCACACCCAGTACTCCTGGACGAAAAAGGCCCGACCGAAGTCGCCCACGCCGCCAAGGCCTTCAACTCGATGCAGGCACGCATCGCGGCGTACCTGAAGGAACGCATGCAGTTGCTCGCGGCGATTTCCCACGACCTGCAAACCCCGATCACCCGCATGAAACTGCGCGCCGAGTTCATGGACGACTCCAGCGAAAAAGACAAACTGTTGAACGACCTGGGCGAGATGGAACACCTGGTCCGCGAAGGCGTCGCCTACGCCCGCAGCATCCACGGCGCCACCGAAGAAAGCCGCCGCACCGACCTCGACTCGTTCCTCGACAGCCTGGTGTTCGACTACCAGGACATGGGCAAGGACGTGCAGCTCGAAGGCAAAAGCGCCACCGTTATCGACACCCGCCCCCACGCCTTGCGCCGGGTGCTGGTCAACCTCACGGACAACGCATTGAAATTTGCCGGTGCTGCCGAGTTGCATGTGGGAAAACAGGCCGATGGCAACCTGTCGATCAAGATCCTCGACCGCGGCCCGGGCATCGCCGAAGAAGAACTCAAGCAAGTGATGGAACCGTTCTATCGCGTTGAGAACTCCCGCAACCGCAGCACCGGCGGCACCGGGCTGGGACTGGCAATTGCCCAGCAATTGGCAATTGCCATTGGAGGGTCGTTGACCTTGAGCAATCGTGAAGGTGGCGGGTTGTGTGCGGAGCTGAAGTTGCCGGGGTAGAAGTTTTCGGTTCGGGGGGCGAGGAATGCCAGACCAGCTGTAAAGAATGGTTGGCTGGCAGGCCGTCATCGCGTCGAGTGCAACGAGGCTGCGATCTGTTGGCTGTATTACTGACCAACAAGATCAAAAGATCGCAGCCTTCGGCAGCTCCTACGGCCTGATACATCCGCGAAATCAGGTCGGCTGGCCGGCCTGGTTCGTCATCCGTACGCATTTCCCCGTAGGAGCTGGTAGGAGCTGGTAGGAGCTGGTAGGAGCTGTCGAGTGCAACGAGGCTGCGATCTTTTGGCTGTATTGCTGACCAACAAGAGCAAAAGATCGCAGCCTTCGGCAGCTCCTACGGCCTGATACATCCGCGAAATCAGGTCGGCTGGCCGGCCTGGTTCGTCATCCGTACGCATTTCCCCGTAGGAGCTGGTAGGAGCTGGTAGGAGCTGTCGAGTGCAACGAGGCTGCGATCTTTTGGCTGTATTGCTGACCAACAAGAGCAAAAGATCGCAGCCTTCGGCAGCTCCTACAGTTGGGCTGGGTACATTCGAAAGAAATTGGTCGGCTATCAGGCCGCCATCGCGAGCAGGTCGGATCGCCGCACCGTAGCTCCTACAGAAGAGCAAAGGCAGGTCGGCGTACACAAACGCTCTTCACCACTCAACAGGCCGAGCGTTAGCTCGCCTGCAGCTCTTGATCTTGATCCACCCGCCCCCCCCCCCCCCCCCCCCCCGGATGAATACCGCAGCGAGGGGCCGTACGTAAGGGCGAAACCATAAGCCGCCGTTACCCAAAAAACGGATATGCACTCAGTCAACAAAGCAAAGCCTTCGCTGGCAAGCCAGCTCCTACAGGGTGATGCGGTGTTCGTTATGCCGGTGCCACACCTTCAACGATGATGACCTCTGCCACGGCCACCCCCTCACGGTGCCCACGCGCCTCCTGATATTGCTCGGACCGATAACAAGCCACCGCCTGCTCATAGGAATCAAACTCGATCACCACACTGCGCTGCGGCGTCGAGCGGCCTTCCATCGCCTCACTGCGCCCACCCCGCGCCAGAATCCGACCGCCATACAGCGCAAACGCCTGCGGCGCCCGCCGAGTGTATTGGCTGTATTGATCGGGGTCCGTGACATCCACATGAGCAATCCAGTACGCCTTCATAGTGACCTCTCGGTTTATTTTGTATTATGGTATACCACATTACCAATCCAACAAATACCGAGACTCCAGCATGGCCTTCAACAGCATCGAAGAAATCATCGAAGATTACCGCCTCGGCAAAATGGTCCTGCTGGTCGACGACGAAGACCGGGAAAACGAAGGCGACCTGTTGCTGGCCGCCGATTGCTGCACACCCGAGGCGATCAGCTTCATGGCCCGTGAAGCCCGTGGCCTGATCTGCCTGACCCTGACCGACGAACACTGCAAACGCCTGGGCCTGGAACAGATGGTGCCGAGCAACGGCAGTGTGTTCAGCACCGCCTTCACCGTGTCCATCGAGGCCGCCGTCGGGGTGACCACCGGCATCTCCGCTGCCGATCGTGCCTGCACCGTGGCCGCTGCCGTCGCCGCCCATGCCGGCCCTGCCGACATCGTGCAACCCGGCCATATCTTCCCGTTGCGCGCCCGGGAAGGCGGCGTGCTGACCCGCGCCGGGCATACCGAAGCCGGCTGCGACCTCGCACGCCTGGCCGGCCATACCCCGGCCTCGGTGATCGTCGAGGTGATGAACGACGACGGCACCATGGCCCGCCGCCCCGACCTGGAAGTGTTCGCGCGCAAGCACGGGATCAAGATCGGCACCATCGCCGACCTGATCCACTATCGCCTCAGCACTGAGCACACCATCGTGCGCATCGGTGAACGTGACCTGCCGACCGTACATGGCACCTTTCGTCTGATCACCTTTGAGGATCGCATCGAAGGGGGTGTCCACATGGCCATGGTCATGGGCGATTTGCGTCGCGATGAGCCGACGCTAGTGCGGGTGCATGTGATCGACCCGTTGCGCGACCTGGTCGGCGCCGAATACAGCGGGCCGACCAACTGGACGTTGTGGGCCGCCTTGCAGCGCGTCGCCGCCGAAGGCCACGGCGTGGTGGTGGTGCTGGCCAATCATGAATCCTCCCAGGCGTTGCTCGAACGCGTATCGCAATTGACCCAGCCGCCACGGCAGTTCAGCCGTTCGCAGTCGCGGATTTATTCGGAAGTCGGCACCGGTGCGCAGATCCTGCAGAACCTGGGTGTCGGCAAGCTGCGCCACCTCGGCCCGCCGCTGAAATATGCGGGCTTGACCGGGTATGACCTGGAAGTGGTGGAGAGCATTGCGTTCCTGTAGGAGCTGGCTTGCCAGCGATGGTCGTCAACGATAACGCGTGTTGCCTGGATCAACGCGGTGCTTCTGGGTCCATCGCTGGCAAGCCAGCTCCTACAAAAGGCAACTGACATTCCTGAATAACGTGTTTCGGCTGATAGCCGGTACGGCAAAATGCTTGCACAAAGCTTGGAATACCATAATATGATATTCCATAGACCGGACAGTCAGCACTGACTCGATGGACCTACTGCTCCCGATAGGCGGGCACTCGAAAGCCCCGCTCATAAACACAACAATGAGGGCGTGAAAATGGTGTTGAACAAACGTGCGACCGCGGTTCTTTTTGCGGGACTGCTGAGCGTGACCAGCCAGGCATTGCTGGCGGCTGAAAGCGTCAACTTCGTGAGTTGGGGCGGCAGCACCCAGGATGCGCAGAAGCAGGCCTGGGCCGACCCGTTCAGCAAGGCCAGCGGCATCACCGTTGTACAGGATGGCCCGACCGACTACGGCAAACTCAAGGCCATGGTCGAGAGCGGCAACGTGCAATGGGACGTGGTCGACGTCGAAGCCGACTTCGCCCTGCGCGCCGCCGCCGAAGGCTTGCTCGAACCCCTCGATTTCAAAGTCATTGAACGCGACAAGATCGACCCGCGCTTTGTCAGCGATCACGGCGTCGGTTCGTTCTTCTTCTCCTTCGTCCTCGGCTACAACGAAGGCAAGCTCGGCGCCAGCAAGCCTCAGGACTGGTCCGCGCTGTTCGACACCAAGACTTACCCCGGCAAGCGCGCCCTCTACAAATGGCCAAGTCCTGGCGTGCTCGAACTGGCGCTGCTGGCCGATGGCGTGCCCGCCGACAAGCTCTACCCGCTGGACCTGGACCGCGCCTTCAAAAAACTCGACACCATCAAGAAAGACATCGTCTGGTGGGGCGGCGGCGCGCAGTCGCAGCAGCTGCTGGCCTCCGGTGAAGCGAGCATGGGCCAGTTCTGGAACGGCCGGATTCATGCCCTGCAAGAAGACGGTGCCCCGGTCGGCGTAAGCTGGAAGCAGAACCTGGTCATGGCCGACATCCTGGTCATTCCCAAGGGTTCGAAAAACAAGGACGCGGCGATGAAGTTCCTGGCCAACGCCAGCAGTGCCAAAGGCCAGGCCGACTTCTCCAACCTGACCGCCTACGCCCCGGTCAACGTCGACAGCGTGCAGCGCCTGGACTCGGTGCTGGCCCCGAATCTGCCGACCGCTTACGCCAAGGATCAGATCACTCTTGATTTCGCGTACTGGGCCAAGAACGGTCCTGCCATCGCGACACGGTGGAACGAATGGCTGGTCAAATGAAAATGACGGCAACCGCATCCCGTCCCTCCACGTCAGTCGGGAGCGCCCCTGGCGCTGCCGGCAAGGCGGCTGCAATGACGCAATCGCCGAGTCTGGCCCAGCGCTGGCGCGGATCGGGCAACCTGATCCCCGCCCTGCTGTTCCTCGGCCTGTTCTTTCTCGCGCCGTTGATTGGCCTGCTGTTGCGCGGCGTGCTGGAACCGGTGCCGGGCCTGGGCAACTACGAACAACTGTTCGCCAATTCGGCCTATGCCCGGGTGTTGCTCAACACCTTCTCGGTGGCCGGCCTGGTGACGCTGTTCAGCTTGCTGCTGGGCTTCCCGCTGGCCTGGGCGATCACCCTGGTGCCGCGCGGCTGGGGCCGCTGGATCCTGAACATCGTGCTGCTGTCGATGTGGACCAGCCTGCTTGCCCGCACCTACTCCTGGCTGGTGTTGCTGCAAGCCTCCGGGGTGATCAACAAGGCGTTGATGGCCATGGGCTTCATCGATCAACCGCTGGAGATGGTGCACAACCTCACCGGTGTGGTGATCGGCATGAGCTACATCATGATCCCGTTCATCGTGCTGCCGTTGCAGGCGACCATGCAGGCCATCGACCCGATGATCCTGCAGGCAGGTTCCATCTGCGGCGCCAGCCCCTGGACCAACTTCTTCCGGGTGTTCCTGCCGCTGTGCCGGCCGGGGCTGTTTTCCGGCGGCCTGATGGTGTTCGTGATGTCCCTCGGTTACTACGTGACCCCGGCACTGCTGGGCGGCGCGCAGAACATGATGCTGCCCGAGTTCATCATTCAGCAGGTGCAGTCGTTCCTCAACTGGGGCCTGGCCAGCGCCGGCGCCGCGTTGCTGATCGTGATCACGCTGGTGCTGTTCTACTTCTACCTGAAGCTCCAGCCGGAATCCCCGGTTGGCGCCAGCAACGCGAGGTAAGCCGTCATGCTCCTGACCCCCAATGCCATGAGCCGGCGCATGCGCTTCGGCCTGTATGCCACCACCGGGCTGATCGGGCTGTTCCTGCTGCTGCCGATCGTGTTCATCGTGCTGCTGTCGTTCGGATCGTCCCAGTGGCTGGTGTTCCCGCCACCGGGCTGGACGCTGAAATGGTACGGCCAGTTCTTCTCCAATGCCGACTGGATGAACGCCGCCATGGCCAGCCTCAAGGTCGCGGTGCTGACCACCTTCTTCGCCGTCGCGCTGGGCCTGCCCACCGCGTTCGCCCTGGTGCGTGGCCGCTTCCCCGGCCGGGAAATGCTCTATGGCCTGTTCACCCTGCCAATGATCGTGCCGCTGGTGATCATCGCCGTGGCGGTCTACGCGCTGTTCCTGAAACTCGGCTACACCGGGACCATGTTCGCGTTCGTGGTCAGCCACGTCATCGTCGCCTTGCCGTTCACCATCATCTCGATCATCAACTCGCTGAAGCTGTTCGATCAGTCGATCGAGGATGCGGCGGTGATCTGCGGCGCCTCGCGCCTGCAAGCGGTGTTCAAGGTGACCTTCCCGGCGATCCGTCCGGGCATGGTGGCCGGCGCCCTCTTCGCCTTCCTCGTCTCGTGGGATGAAGTGGTGCTGAGCGTGATGATGGCCAGCCCGACCCTGCAAACCCTTCCCGTGAAAATGTGGACCACTCTGCGCCAGGACCTGACGCCCGTGATCGCCGTCGCTTCGACGCTGCTGATCGGCCTCTCGGTGTTGGTCATGGTGATCGCCGCCGCTCTGCGCCGGCGCAACGAAATCAGCGCTTGAGCGCCAGGAGTACGACATGAGTGCAGTGATCAAAGATTCCGCGCAGCAAAATGACAAGCCCCTGGTCAGCCTGCGTAACCTGAACAAGCACTACGGCGACTTCGCCGCCGTGGACAACATCTCGCTGGACATCAAGGACGGTGAATTCCTCACCTTCCTCGGCTCCAGCGGCTCGGGCAAAAGCACCACGCTATCGATGCTGGCCGGCTTCGAAACCCCGAGCAGCGGCGAGATCCTGGTCAACGGCCAGTCGCTGGTGAACGTGCCGCCGCACAAACGCGACATCGGCATGGTGTTCCAGCGCTACTCACTGTTCCCGCATCTGTCGGTACGCGACAACATCGCCTTCCCGTTGGCCATCCGCAAACTGGCCGCCGCCGAACGCGAGCGTCGGGTCGATGCGATGCTCAAGCTGGTGCAGCTTGAGCAATTTGCCCATCGCCGCCCTTCGCAACTCTCCGGTGGCCAGCAGCAACGAGTCGCTATCGCCCGTGCGTTGGTTTACGAACCACGCATCCTGCTGATGGACGAACCCCTCGGTGCACTGGACAAGAAACTGCGTGAAGACTTGCAGGATGAACTGCGCCAGCTGCATCGACGCCTGGGCATCACCATCGTCTACGTGACCCACGACCAGGAAGAAGCCATGCGCCTGTCCCAGCGCATCGCGATTTTCAGCCACGGCAAAATCGTCGGCCTGGGCAGCGGCTATGACCTGTACCAGAATCCGCCGAACGCCTTTGTCGCCTCGTTCCTCGGCAACTCGAACTTCCTCAAGCTCAAGGCCCAAGGCAATGCGGTGGCGACCTTCGAGGGGCAGCCGCTTTCGATCCGACTCACCGCCGGCCTGCAAACCGATCAGGACGTGCTGCTGATGGTGCGTCCGGAAAAAGCCCTGGCCCTGAGCACTGAACAAGCCCTTGCCGAACCGCTGGCCGCCGGCTGGAACGAAGTCTCGGCCAAGGTCGTGGAAGTGCTGTTTCTCGGCGAAAGCCAGACCTGCAGCGTGGTCACCGCGGGCGGCACCTCGATGACGGTCAAGGCACTGTCCGCCGCCGGCATGCCGCTCAAGGCGGGCGACCCGGTGCGGGTGCGCTGGGCCACCGCCGATGCCTGCGTGTACACCGAATGGGCCGAAAGCGACCTGAACAAGGCCGCCGGCGCTCACTGATCCATTGGCCTGCGCGCGCGGGCCACTATAATGAGTCACCCTCGGGCCACCACAACGTCGGGTTGTGGTGGCCTTTTTTCTGTCGACTGTAAGATAAATTGGACAACGGATTCCTATAATCCCGGTTTAATGCTAAATAGTGCTCAGTATTTTTAACACCCGACCCTGTCGTGCCACACAGTGCAACGAGAATAACGATATGAAAGTCCATTTCGAGAAAACTGAAGTGTTTGGGACCCTCCACCTGCAAGCGGCGGTGGCAGCATGATCGAAGTTACCGAAGTTTCCATTGCCGAGCTGCGCGCCGCGCTCGAATCCGGCCAGACCACCTCGGTTGAGCTGGTCCAGGCCTATCTTGCGCGGATCGACGCCTATGACGGCCCCGAAACGCCCACCGCCCTGAATGCGGTCGTGGTTCGCAACCCCGAGGCGCTCGCCGAAGCGCAGGCGTCCGACGCCCGTCGCGCCAAGGGCCAGATGCTGGGTCCGCTGGACGGCATCCCTTACACCGCCAAGGACAGCTATCTGGTCAAGGGCCTCACCGCCGCATCCGGCAGCCCGGCCTTCAAGGACCTGGTTGCCTATCGCGACGCGTTCACCATCGAGCGCCTGCGCGCTGGCGGGGCGATCTGCCTGGGCAAGACCAACATGCCGCCGATGGCCAACGGCGGGATGCAACGTGGCGTCTACGGCCGTGCCGAGAGCCCGTACAACGCTGACTACCTCACCGCCCCTTTCGCCTCCGGTTCGTCGAACGGCGCGGGTACTGCCACGGCCGCAAGTTTCGCGGCCTTCGGCCTGGCGGAAGAAACCTGGTCGAGCGGCCGTGGGCCGGCCTCGAACAATGGTTTGTGCGCCTACACCCCTTCGCGCGGGGTGATCTCGGTGCGCGGCAACTGGCCGTTGACCCCGACCATGGACGTGGTCGTGCCGTTTGCCCGGACCATGGCCGACCTGCTCGAAGTGCTCGACGTGGTGGTCGCCGATGACCCGGACACCCGTGGCGATCTGTGGCGCCTGCAACCCTGGGTGCCGATCCCGAGCTCGTCCCTGGTGCGCCCCAAATCCTACGCGGCGCTGGCCGCCAACAGCGATGCGCTCAAAGGCAAGAAGTTCGGCATCCCGCGCATGTACATCAACGCCGACCCTGAAGCCGGCACCTCTGAAGCGCCGGGCATCGGTGGCCCGACCGGCCAACGCATCCACACCCGTCCATCGGTGATCGGGCTCTGGGAACAGGCACGCAAGGCCCTCGAAGACGCGGGTGCCGAAGTGATCGACGTGGATTTCCCGCTGGTCTCCAATTGCGAAGGCGATCGTCCTGGCGCGCCGACCGTGTTCAATCGCGGCATCGTCTCCAAGGAATTTTTACACCATGAACTGTGGGACCTGACCGCCTGGGCGTTCGATGATTTCCTGCAGGCCAACGGCGACCCGAAACTCAACCGTCTGGTCGATGTCGACGGCCCGCAGATCTTCCCTCACGATCCGGGCACCCTGCCCAACCGCGAGGGCGACCTGGCCGCCGGCATGGACGAATACGTGCGCATGGCTGAACGCGGCATTACGCCGTGGGATCAGATCAGCACAGTGCCGGACGGCCTGCGCGGGCTGGAAAAGACCCGCAAGATCGATCTGGAAGACTGGATGGATCGCCTGGGCCTGGACGCGGTGCTGTTCCCGACGGTCGCTGATGTGGGCCCGGCAAATGCCGATGTCGATCCGCAATCGGCGGATATCGCCTGGAGCAACGGCGTATGGGTCGCCAACGGCAACCTCGCCATCCGCCACCTCGGCGTGCCAACGGTTACCGTGCCGATGGGGGTGATGCCGGACATCGGCATGCCGGTCGGCCTGACGTTTGCCGGGCGCGCCTATGACGACTCGTCGCTACTGCACCTGGCGTCGGCGTTCGAATCGACCGGGAACAAACGCATGATCCCGCCGCGTACCCCGCCATTGGTCGCCGACAAGCGCTGACCCGTAAAACCCTGGCGGCTCACTCGAGCCGCCAGGGTTGGCAAATCAGGGATCAACCTGGGCCATCAGTTCCGGTATCGATTCCGGCCGCTTGGCATAACGCTGCGCCAGCACCGCACAGACCATCAGTTGAATCTGGTGGAACAGCATCAACGGCAGGATCAGCACGCCAATGGTGCTACCGGCAAACAACACCTGGGCCATCGGCACACCGGTTGCCAGGCTTTTCTTCGAACCACAGAACACAATGGTGATGCGGTCTTCCTGGTTGAAGCCGAAGGCTTTGCCGAGCACCGTCGACGCCAGCAACACCAGCGCCAGAACGATGCAGCAGACCAGCACCAGCCCGACCAGATCCAGCATTGGAATCTGATGCCAGAGCCCCTCGATCACCGCCTCGCTGAACGCGCCGTAGACCACCAGCAAAATCGAACCCTGATCGACGAACTTCAACCAGCTCTTGTTACGCGCCACCCAGTTGCCGATCCAGCGCCGCGCGATTTGCCCGGCAATGAACGGCAGCAGCAACTGCACGCTGATCTTGAAGATGGCGTCGAGGGTCGAGGCGCCTTCGCCGTGCACATTCAGCAGTAGGGTCACCAGCAATGGCGTGAGGAAAATCCCGAACAGGCTGGATGCCGCCGCGCTGCAAATCGCCGCCGGGATATTGCCCCGTGCCAGCGAAGTAAAGGCAATCGCCGATTGCACCGTAGCGGGCAGCGCACACAGGTAAAGCATGCCCATGTACAGGTCGTTGCCGATCAATGGCGACAACAGCGGTTTTAGCGCCAGGCCGAGCAACGGAAACAGCACGAAGGTCAGGCTGAACACCAGCAGATGCAGGCGCCAGTGCCCGGCACCGGCAACGATCGACTCGCGAGACAGCTTGGCGCCATGCAGGAAAAACAGCAGCGCAATGGCGATGTTGGTCAGCCAGCCAAAACCGACCGCGACCTGACCGCTGGCGGGCAGCAGGCTGGCGAGTGTGACCACGCCGATCAGGGTCAGGGTGAAGTTGTCGGGTAACAGACGGGGGCGGGTCATGGGTTTGGTCATCCGGGGGTTGCCAGTACGTGGAAGCGACTCTAACGTGACTGGATATTACCGACTAACGCCGATGAGCCAGCAGATGCCGCCTAAAGGACATGACAAAAGTATCCGGCGCAGTATTCCCGGGCTGTCCAGCCTGCCACGGCCACTCTACGGCCGTACCGAATCGCTGCCCAATCGCGCCCTGACCCGGCGCCACAGCCACCCGTGGGTGCAGCTTTCCTATGCGATTGCGGGCGTGCTCGAAATTCAGACCGGTGTCGGGCGCTTCGTGGCCCCGCCGGAGCGTGCGGTGTGGATTCCGGCGGGCATGCCGCACCGGGTGTTCAGCTCGCCGCGCACGGAAATGCGCAGCCTGTACATCGATTGCAGCGTCTCGACGTGGGCGCCGCCAGGCTGTCATGTCTTGGGGGTCAGTGATTTGTTGCGTGAGTTGATCCGTGCCTTCAGTCAGGTTCCGGTGGAATACGATCAGAACGGTCCGCACGGTCGGTTGGCCCAGGTGATTCTGGATCAGTTGGCTGAGGCGCCGCAGATCGATTTGATGCTGCCCCTGCCCCAGGACAGCCGATTGCGGCAGATCGCTCAAAGCCTGGAGTCGCACCCGGAGCAACAGACCACGCTCAGTCACTGGAGCAACAAATTCGGCGTCACCGAGAAAACCCTCAGTCGCCTGTTCCTGCGCGACACCGGCCTGACCTTTCGCGCCTGGCGCCAGCGTTTGCGCCTGCTCGGCGCCCTGACGCCACTGGAACAGGGCGAACGAGTGACCGACGTCGCGCTGGCCTGTGGCTACGACTCGACGTCGGCGTTTATCGCTGCCTTCCGCCAGCAGTTCGGCGAAACACCGGGGGAGTTTTTTCGATAAATTCGACACAGGACGACCTGTAGGAGCGAGCTTGCTCCTACAGGGATTTCACATAAATATTTCGGGGTTACTGATCGGACTTGATGCTGGTCCAGACCCGGGTCCGCACTCGCTCAAGCTTTTGCGGCAATGGCTGCACGACGTACAGCGTCTTCAATGCCTCGCTGGTCGGTGTCAGGTTCGGGTTGCCGGTGATGTCTTTGTTGATCAGCGCCAGCGAGTCCTTGTTCGCATTCGGGTAACCGAGGAAGTCGCTGATCGGCGCGATGACTTTCGGGTCCAGCAAGTTGTTGAGGAATTCGTGGGCCTCGGCGACGTTCTTCGCGCTTTTCGGGATGGCGAAGGTGTCGAACCAGATCGGCGCGCCTTCTTTCGGCAGGCGCCAGTCGACGACCACGCCGTTGCCCGCCTCTTTGGCGCGATTGCCGAATTGATAGAAGCTGCCGGAGTAGCCGATGGCCACGCAGATATCGCCGTTGGCGATGTCTGTCATGTACTTGGCGGAGTTGAAGTAGGTGACGTAAGGGCGAACCTTGAGCATCAGCGCCTTGGCTTTTTCGTAGTCATCCGGGTTCTGGCTGTTCGGATCCAGCCCCAGGTAATGCAGGGCCAGCGGCAGGATCTCCGACGGCGAGTCGAGCATGGCGACGCCACAGGCCTTGAGCTTCTCCATGTTCTCGGGCTTGAACACCAGGTCCCAGCTGTCCACCGGTGCATTCTCGCCCAGCGCCGCCTTGACCTTGGCCGGGTTGAAGCCGATCAGCACCGTGCCGTACATGTAGGGCATGCCGTACTGGTTGCCGGGGTCGTTCTTGTCCAGCAGCTTGAGCAAGGCCGGGTCCTGGTGCGACCAGTTCGGCAGCTTGGACTTGTCGAGTTTCTGGAACACGCCCGCCTTGATCTGGGTTTCGATGAACTGGTTCGATGGTACCACCAGGTCGTAGCCCGAGTTGCCGGTGAGCAGTTTGGCTTCCAGGGACTCGTTGGTGTCGAAGGTGTCCCAGGTCACCTTGATCCCGGTGTCCCTGGCGAAATCCTTGGGCACGGACGGCAGGATGTAGTCCGCCCAGTTGTACACCCGCAATTCGTGCTGTTCGGCGTGTACCGCGCTGGCCAGCAGCGACAGTCCGCAAACGCTGGCGCCCAGTATGCGTTTCATTGAGTCCATGGATCATTTCCCCAAGTGTGGCGTGAGCTGGATGGTTTTTATGTTCTGTACACGGCAGCAATCTTGAAAATAGCCAAGGGTAAGGAAGTGAAGCTTCTGGTTGTGATTTGACCTTGGGTTGCCGACTCGGCAACCCGCGTCTGATTCTTGCTGACGGCGGCGCCGGCTCACAGTGTGAGGCAGGCCAAAAGGAGATCGATGCGGCCAAAATACGTGTCCGCTTTGATCGGTGCCGTGGGGCAATCAATCCCCGGTAAGTCCAGACTGCCGATGCCTGCGCAGCCTGTTTACTGCCTATTACGCATTACACCAATAACAAGATCGCGAGGCTTCAATGAATGGTTTGTGAAACGCTTGAAGCATTTCAAGAGGCTATTATCAAACGCAGTGAAAGTAGTTTTCGTGGGGGGATAAGGCTTGTCGCGCTGGGGTATGGACGATCACTGTTTTTGCATATCGGTGCGGCGGATTTTCATCAGACTGACATCATTGGCAGTGTTCGGTGGCTGCCTGTGTCCCGACAAGAGCAATGACCCATGAACGATCAAATCGAACTGTACGGCGCCAACACCGGCAACAGTCTGCGGGCCGCGATTGCCCTGGAAGAATCCGACATCGCCTACACCGCACGCAGGCTCGACCTGTATGCGAAGGAACACCATGGCCTGGCCTTCCTGGCGCTGAACCCGGCCGGGAAAGTCCCGACCCTGATCGACCACGGGACCACGCCGGCGCTGATCATCAATCAGTCCAACGCCATCATCCAGTACGCCGATGCCAAGGCGCCGGGACGACTGGCGCCGGCGCAGCCCGGACCTGAGCGTATCCGGGTGATTGACCGCTATTTCTTTTTCGTGACCGATGTCATCGCCCCCAGCCATGCCGCGTTTTTTCTGCACCAGGCGGGGCAGGACAAGGCGGCGGCGATCATCGATCTGCGGGTGATCGAGCAGCTGACCTACGCGGAAAGTTTTTTGACGAACGAATTCATGGCCGGAGCGCAGTTCTCCATGGCCGACATTTCGGCGTTCACCATCGCCACAGCGTTCCGTGACCGGCTGGAATGGAAAGAGCTTCCGCAACTTTCGCGCTGGTTCGACACGGTCGAAGCCAGGCCGGCGGTACAACGCGGCCTGAATGTGTTCAAGTAAACCTGAGCGGTCAGCGAAAACAAAAATGCCCGGCACGTCGCCTTCACTGTAGGAGCGAGCTCGCTCGCGATGGTCGTTAACGATTACGCGTATTTACTGGCTAAACGCGGCGCTCTTGAGTCCATCGTCGGAACGCCGCCCGGAGCAAGCTCGCTCCTACAGAATCCTTGACCGGCGAAGTGCCGGGCATTTTCAGACGCACACGAATCTTTTTTTTCTCAGTCGGTGTAGCCGAGCTCTACCGAACGGCTTTCCTGCGCCTGGCTTCGCGTAGCGAGGCAGTAATACAACGGACACGTCACTACCAGCCCCACCAGCCACGACAGGTCCGCGCCGTCCACCAGATTGGCGTACGGTCCGACATACAGCGACGTATTGGCGAATGGCAGCTGCACGATGATGCCGATGAAGTAAGCGATGATCGCGTGCAGGTTGAAGCGACCGTAGATGCCGCCGTCAGCGCGGAAGATCGAAGCGATGTCATAGCGACGACGTTTGATCAGGTAGAAGTCGATCAGGTTGATCGAAGCCCACGGCACCAGCACCAGCAACAGCGCCAGGATCAGGCCGATGAACTGCGAAATGAAATCCGCCGAGGCCCCCAGCGCCACCACGCAGCAACCTGCCAGCACGATACTCGACAACACCACCCGCACCCTGATGCTGGGCGTCCACTGGCTGGCGAAGGTCTGGATGGAGGTGATGATCGACAGCACCGCGCCATACAGATTCAAAGCGTTGTGGCTGATGATGTTGAGCAGGAACAGCACCATCAGGATCGGCCCCAGCCAACCGGTGGACTGCTTGACCGCCGCCATCGCCTCGGTGCCCTCCGGGGTTGCCAGTACCGCCACGGCGCCGAAAGTGAACGACAGGATCGTGCCCAGGGTCGCCCCCAGGTAGGTGGCGAAGAACGGCCGGGTGATGCCGATATCCGCCGGCAAGTAGCGCGAGTAGTCCGACACGTACGGCGAGAAGCTGATCTGCCAGATGATGCCTAGCGAGACCGTGGCCAGCCAGCCGGACAGGTTGAAGCCACCGCGGGTGAAGAAGTCCGCTGGCAGATCATGGGCAAAGATATAGAGGAAGCCGGCGAGCAACGCGCTGCCCATCACCCAGGTGCCGATGCGGTTGAGGGTATGGATGAAGCGATAACCGATCACCCCGATGGCCGTGGCACTGAGGGCACCGATGAGAATGCTGGCCGGCACCGGAACCGACGGCGCAATGCCGACAATCGATTTGCCTGCCAGCACGATGTTGGAAATGAAGAAGCCGACGTAGATCAACGCCGCGAAGAACACGATCAGCAGCGCGCCGTAGCGGCCGAACTGCCCACGACTCTGCACCATCTGCGGGATGCCCATGCACGGCCCTTGGGCGGACGCGAGGGCAATCACCACACCGCCGACCATGTGCCCGAGCGCAATCGCCAGCAGGCCCCAGAACAGGTTGAGGTGGAACACCTGGACCACCATGGCGCCGGTGACGATGGGCAGTGGCGCAATGTTGGTGCTGAACCACAGGGTGAAAAGATCGCGGGCCTTCCCGTGGCGCTCTGCGAGTGGAACATAGTCAACCGTGTGGTTCTCGATCAACGGATCTTGCCGGGACATCTGGGACATATGCATGAACTCGAGTTTGTCTGTTCTTATCTTTGTATGAAGCCAAACCGGGGGGACTCGCTGGCCGCCCCTCAGATGCAAACCATATTATGGTATTCCAAACTTTAAACAAGACTGATCCGGTCTTTGAACAAGCATCTGAGCCGGCATCCTGCCCGATTCACGCCAGCACTGCTCAGCTGAGAGCCCAGCAATCATTGGGCTCAAGACGAAAGCCTTACGTTTATCGGTTCACCCAAAAACACCTTGCAATAGATGTATTACGGTATACCATCAGACCTACAAACACATAAAAACGCGTCACACCATCCGAGGACCTTCCAATGATCGATGCCGCCATCTACAAACAAGTCATGGGTTCGTTCCCGTCCGGAGTGACCGTGATCACCACCCTGGATGACGACGGGCAAATCGTCGGCCTGACTGCCAGCGCCTTCAGCTCGCTGTCGATGGACCCGGCCCTGGTGCTGTTCTGCCCCAACTACAGCTCCGATTCCTACCCGGTGTTGATCAAGAACAAACGATTTGCCATCCACGTGCTTTCCGGCGGCCAGCAAAACGAAGCCTATGCTTTCGCGCGCAAAGGCAAGGACAAGGCCCAGGGAATCGAGTGGACGCTGAGCGAGTTGGGCAACCCGATTCTGGCCAACGCCACGGCGGTCATCGAATGTGAACTGTGGCGCGAATATGAAGGCGGTGACCACGCGATCATGGTCGGCGCCGTGAAAAACCTGATCGTGCCCCGGCAGAGCAGCGGGCCACTGGTGTATTGCCACGGCAAGATGGGCGCCCTGCCTGTTCTGGCCTGAACCGATCACATGACTGACATAAAACCTGTGGCGAGGGAGCTTGCTCCCGCTGGACTGCGAAGCAGTCCCCCTATTGAGGCCGCTTCGCGACCTGACGGGACGGTGCGGCGATCCGACAAGCTCCCTCGCCACAGGTTACTCGGCGCTTGTTCTATCTTTTACTGACTGACACCCGGACAAGTTCGCCAAGCTATATTCCTCTGTAAATTCGTATTATGGTATACCAACAATCAACAGGCCCGCGATCGACAGGCCAACAACAATAGATCCGAGGTAAGCGTCATGAAGTTTTCCCTGTTCGTACACATGGAACGTTGGGACGAAAGCGTCAGCCACCGCCAGTTGTTCGAAGACCTGACCGAGCTGACACTGATGGCCGAAGCCGGTGGATTCAGCACCGTTTGGATCGGCGAACACCACTCCATGGAATACACCATCTCGCCAAGCCCGATGCCGCTGCTGGCTTATCTGGCGGGCAAGACCACCACCATTCACTTGGGTGCCGGCACCATCATCGCGCCGTTCTGGCATCCGCTGCGGGTGGCCGGTGAATGCGCGTTGCTCGACGTGATCAGCAACGGGCGCATGGAAGTCGGTCTGGCCCGTGGTGCCTACCAGATCGAGTTCGACCGCATGGCCGGCGGCATGCCAGCGTCCTCCGGCGGCCAGGCATTGCGGGAAATGGTTCCGGTGGTGCGGGCACTGTGGAACGGCGACTACGCCCACGACGGCGACATCTGGAAATTCCCGACCTCCACCAGCGTGCCCAAGCCGATCCAGCAGCCGAACCCGCCGATGTGGATCGCCGCCCGCGACCCGGACTCGCACAACTTCGCCGTGGCCAACGGCTGCAACGTCATGGTCACGCCGCTGATGAAAGGCGACGAGGAAGTCCTCGACCTGAAGAACAAATTCCAGGCTGCCCTGGACAACAATCCTGGCGTGCCGCGCCCGCAACTGATGGTGCTGCGTCACACCCACGTGCACACCGCTGACGATCCAGAAGGCTGGCAAGTCGGGGCCAAGGCGATCTCGAAGTTCTACCGCACCTTCGATGCCTGGTTCGGCAACAAGACCACCCCGGTCAACGGCTTCCTCGCGCCGAGCCCGGAAGAGAAATTCGCCGGTCGCCCTGAGTTCGAACTGGAAAGCCTGCACAAGACCGCCATGATCGGCACCCCGGAAGAAATCATTCCGCGCATCAAGTACTACCAGGAACTGGGGGTCGACGAATTCAGCTTCTGGTGCGATAACAGCCTGCCCCACGCGGAGAAGAAAAAATCCCTGGAGCTGTTCATCAAGCACGTGGTGCCAGCGTTCCGCTGATTGCGCCGCCCTGCTCCCCGGACGCGAAGCCGGGGTGTAGGAGCGAGCTCGCTCGCGATGGACGCCAACGATAACGCGCGCCATCTGAATGACCGCGTTGTCCAGTGTTTTTCGCGAGCAAGCTCGCTCCTACAGGTATGCATTTGTCCTGTGGGAGCAGGCGTTCCCACAAGGGTCGATTTCAATGATGACAGGTCGTCTCCCATCACTCGCCCTTCCCTCCGGCGCCGCGCGGGCTTACCTGCGCGGTGAATGGACCGCTTCGCACCTGCATTTCAAGCGCCTGCGCGCCAGCGTTTCGGCCAAGCAGAACGGCTTCTGGCAAATAGTTCACTGAGCCCACCCGAACAGCCAATCACGCACCCCGCGTCTCGCCATTGCATGGCGCGTACGGTGCCTTGTGTTTCGCCTTTGATCAGGTTTGCCCAATGAACAATAACAACGCGCTGTTGATCATCGACATGCAGCAGGAGGACGGCTTCGTCCTGGAAAACTTCGACCGGGTCGTCGCCCATACCGCCGCCCTGCTCGATACTGCCCGCCATCAGCGGATGCCTGTCATCTATACCCGCCACATCAATCAGGCCGATGGCAGTGACCTGCCCCGTGGCGAACCGCTGGCCGCCGACGGTGGCCCTGGCAGTTACCGCGCCGGCACCCGGCAAGTGGAAATCATCGAATCACTGACGCCGCAGCCCGGTGAATTGATCATCGACAAGGGCCGTTACAGTGCCTTTCACCGCACCGACCTCGACGCCCGACTCAAGGCAATGGTGGTCGACACGCTGATCGTCTGTGGCGTGTTGACCGACGTCTGCGTGCTCACCAGCGTGTTCGATGCCTTCGCCCTGGGCTATCGCGTGCGCCTGGTCAGCGATGCCTGCACCACGACCTCCGAGGCCGGGCATTACTCGGCCCTGCTGATCATGACCAACTGGGTCTATTCGCTGGAAATCCTCACCACGGCCGAGTGCCTGCGCGCCCTGCAACAACTCGATTACGTCAGCCTGATCCCCGAGCATCCGGACCTGTTTGCCCACCAGTCCCACGAGCTGCAAAGCACCATCGCCCGTCTGCAATCCCGTCTCGTCCGGACTCAGGAGTGATCGCCATGCAAGTCGAAAAAAGAAGCATCGATTTCATCCCCGAGACCGAACGCCACGGCAAGCCGGGTTCGCTGTTCTATATCTGGTTCGGCGCCAACATGAACATCACCACCATCGCCTCCGGCGTGTTGCCGGTGGTGATGGGGCTCAACCTGTTCTGGAGTGCGCTGGCAATCATCGTCGGCTCGTTGCTGGGGGCGATTTTCATGGCCTCGCATTCGGCACAGGGACCGAAGCTGGGCATTCCGCAAATGATCCAGAGCCGGGCGCAATTCGGCGTGTTGGGGGCGGTGTTGCCGCTGCTGTTCGTGATGCTGATCTACCTGGGCTTCTTCGTCAGCAACACCTTGCTCGCGGCCCAGGCGCTGGAGTCCGTCAGCCCGCTGCCGATGTCCGGCAATATCTACCTGATCGGCGCGTTGTGCTTCGTCGTCGCGCTCTATGGCTATCGGTTGATTCACCGCTTGCAGAAACTGCTGTCGATTCTGTCGCTGGTGGTGTTCGTGGCGGCCACAGTGCTCGCCTTGCAGTTGCCGATCCCGGCCGAACAATGGCTGCCAACAGGCTTCTCGTTGTCGAAGTTCCTGGTGGCGGTGAGCATCGCCGTGACCTGGCAACTGTCCTACGCGCCTTACGTTGCCGACTACTCGCGCTACCTGCCGAGTAACACGCCGAGCGCCCAGGTGTTCTGGTACAGCTACGCCGGCACGGTCAGCGGCGGCGCGTGGATGATGATTCTCGGGGCGATCCTGAGCGTCGGCATCGGCGACTTTTCCAGCAACGTCGGTGGGCATGTCGCCGGTTTGTTCGGCGCTGGCGCGGTGCTGTTGTTCGCCTTCATCGTCTACGGCCAGGTGTCGATCAACGTGTTCAACCTGTACGGCGCGTTCATGTCGACCATCACCGTGATCGAGCCTTTTGCCCGGCTCAAGGTGACGCCACGGGTACGCGGTGTGTTCATGCTGCTGATCAGCCTGGTGGCCACGGCCCTGTGCACCATCAGTCAGGACGACTTCATCAACTTCTTCCTCAACTTCATCTTCTTCATGAGCTATTTCCTGATCCCGTGGACGGCGATCAATCTGGTGGACTTCTACTGCCTGCGCAAAGGCCAGTACCGGATTGACGACATCTTCGACCTGAACGGGATCTACGGGCGCATCAACCGGATTGCCTGCGGCAGCTTCCTACTGGCGATTGCCCTGGAAATTCCGTTCATGAACACCACGCTGTACGTTGGCCCGGTGGCCACGGCGCTGGACGGGGTGGATCTGGCGTGGATCGTCGGGTTGCTGGTGCCGGCGTTGAGTTATTACTGGCTGATGAAGCTCGGCAAGCGTGCACCGGTGGCAGAGTCCGCATAACGAAGATCTCATGTAGGAGCTGCGGTGCGGCGATCCGACTTGCCAGCGAAGGAGGCTTGTCTGACACACCGCGTCGTCCGGTTCGCCAGCAAGCCGGCTCCTACAACCTTCGCCCCGCGTACGGAATTTCAGGCAAAAAAAATCCCAGGCAGCTGATGGACGCCTGGGATTTAAAAATGCATAAACCGTGGTGGTGAACGCGGCGCGGATACTACGGAATATTTCAGCCTGTAACAAGATATTTTTATTCACTATCCAGTTACTAATCCTTCTAACCCCTTCAATATCCACATATTTTTTAAGGACGACTAGAGAAACCAGCGATACTCCCGAGCGCTGATATCATGCAGAAATGCCAGATGATCCTGACGCTTGTTTTCGCAGTAGACGTCCACAAACTCCGCCCCCAAGCCTTTGCGCAGCGGTGAATGACTTTGCATGGCCTGTACCGCTTCGAGCATTTCCAACGGAAAATCGATGCCACTGCTGCGGTCTTCGTTGAGCGGCGCAATCGGCTCGCGCTCCCCTTCCAGGCCTTGCTCCAATCCCACCAGAATCGCCGCCAACGCCAGATACGGGTTGGCATCGGCGCCCGCCAGGCGATGTTCGATGCGCAGGTTTTTGACGTCCGACTCCGGTATGCGCAAGCACGCATCGCGATCCTCGAAACCCCAGCTGGCGCGGGACGCGACGTTCACCGTGGCGCTCAAGCGGCGCATGGCATTGTGGTTCGGGGCAAAAATCGGCATGCAGTGCGGCAACACATCCAGGCAACCGGCCACCGCATGGCGCAGCGCCCGCTGACCGTTCGCCGCCAGCAGGTTGTTGCCGGCCTGGTCATACAGGCTGACATGCACGTGCATGCCGCTGCCGGGGTACTGCAAATAGGGTTTGGCCATGAAGCTGGCTCGGTAGTTGTGCTTGAGCGCCACGCCCCGCGTGCTGCGGCAGAACAGGGCCGCCCAGTCGGCGGCGCGCAGGCCGTCATCGCAATGGCCGAAGTTGATTTCGAACTGGCCTGGGCCGAGTTCGGCGGTGATCACCGTGGCATCGACACCCTGGGCTCGCGCGGTCTCGACCATTTCATCGAGCACCGGGGCGAAGCGCGACAAGCGTTCGATGTGCATGTTCGGCTGATCGTCGGCATCGCCGGTCAACTCATCACGGGGGAACTGCGGCAAGCCGTCCTTCAGGTGACTGTCGAACAGGTAGAACTCCAGCTCGAAGGCCACCACCGGGAAAATGCCCTTGCGCTTGAGTCGGTCCAACACCCGCGCCAGCACTTCACGGGGTTCGAATTCGATGGGTTTTTCGGTGCCGTCGGAGGTGATCAGCATCTGGCCCAGAGGCTGCTTTTCCCAGGTCACCAGCTTCAACGTGCCGGGCACCAAACGGCGCAGCGCATCCGGGTCACCATCGTTGAAGCAGTAATCGCCGATCTTGAACAGCCCGCCCTGGGTGCCGAGCAGCACGCAGTTCTGCGGCAGCTTCAGTGCACTGCCGGCAGCGACTTTTTCCAGCATCTCGATCGGGTAACGCTTGCCGTAGAAATGCCCCGGAATATCCAGGGAGATCAGGTCGACGTAACGCACTTCGGGGTTGCAGTGGCGGAAGTTGCGAACCTCGGCCAACAGTTCAGAGCACACAGCATCCATCGTTTTGTTCCTTGTTGTTCTCAGGTGTAAACCCAAAGCACACGGGTCAGTTGGTCGGACAGGTTGCCGTAGCGGCAGTGCGCATGGCTGGCCAGTTGAAAGCTGTCGCCTTGGCACAAGGTCACCGGTTCGTTGTCGTCGAGCCAAAGGGTCAGCTCTCCTTCCAGGACGTAACCGCCCTGCTCCGAGCTGTCCTTCATGTGCCGGTCGCCGCTGCTGGCACCGGGCTCCAGCTGGCTTTCGAGCATCGAAAAGGATGCACGCATTTTTGGCGAAACGAGGATGTCGGTGATGCCGTCGGCGTAGTACAGCGTCCGGCGCTCATCCGGGCGGGTGACCCAGGACAAGGCCATGGGTTTGGGCAGGCTGTAGAAATAGGTGGTCGGCACCCCCAGGGTTTCGCTGATGGCGGTCAAGTCCGCCACCGTCGGGCGCGACAGGCCGCGCTCGACCTGGGACAGAAAACCCACGGAGCGGCCGATTTTGTCCGCCAGTTCCTTCAGGGTGTACTTTTTGTGTTTGCGCAGGTCCTGGATCAGGATCGCCAGCGCCGAGATTTCTTCTTGCATGTCCATCTAGAGGCTTCCAGAAAGTGTCGCTTCAAATACTGTCGCGCAGTCGATACCAGGCCTTGCCGATGGCTTCCAGCGGCGCGGCCAGGTATTTTCCGCCGGGAAAACTGCCGTTGTTCAGGCCCTGATACAGGGACAGCTCGTCGGGCTGACCGAGTATCGCGTCGGACACCGCCCGTGCCGCGGCCAGTGTCGGCAGCACGCCATGCCCGGAATACCCCTGCATCCAGTACAGATCGCCCCGCCGTCCGATATCCGGCGTGCGCTTGAGGGTCAGGTCGATGTGGCCGCCCCAGGCAAACTCCAACCCGACGCCGGTGAGTTGCGGGAACACGCGCTCCAGGAACGGCCGGGTCGCTGCGGCGATGTCCTTGGGCATCCCGCCCAGGTAAGTGCAACCGCCGCCGAACATCAGGCGGTTGTCCGGGGTGCGCCGGAAATAATCGAGCACGAACTGGTTGTCGGTCACGCACACGTTGCTCGGTAGCAGCGCCGTGGCCTGGTCCTTGGTGAGCGGCGCGGTCGCGACCTGATAGGTCCCGACCGGCAACACGCAACTGGCCAATTGCGGGGCGAGCCGGTCGAGGTAGGCGTTGCACGCCAGCACCAGCACATCGGCGCGAATACGACCGCGCTCGGTCGTCACCATAAACCCGTCGCCCTCCTCGCCATAGCTCAGCGCCTTGCTTTGCTCGTGGATGCGGCCACCGGCCCGCTCGATCGCATCCGCAAGGCCCAGGGCCAGTTTCAACGGGTTCAAATGCCCGCCCTCGGGATCGAACAGGCCAGCTTGATAACGCTCGCTGGCCACCCATTCCGGCAACTGTTGCCGTGGAATGAATTGCAGTTTGTCGTGACCCCACTTGTGACTCGCCTCGTGTTGCCACTCGGTCAGCATTCCGACCCGACGCGACATCACCGAAGTCCAGAGATGGCCGGCGCGGTAGTCGCAATCGAACCCATGGCGGCCGGGCAAATCACGCAGTTCACGCGCAGCCCAGCGCATGCCGTCCCACAGTCGCCGCGCCCGTTCGTAACCCAGCGCCGCTTCCAGTGGTGGCATGTCGCACGACCAGCCGAGAATCGCCTGCCCGCCATTACGCCCGGACGCGGCCCAGGCCACCCGGCTGGCTTCGAGCAAGGTCACGCGCTTGCCGGCCAGCGCCAGGCGCAACGCCGTGTGCAACCCGCTGAAACCGGCCCCGATGATCAGCACTTCAGTGTCGTGCTCACCCTCCAGTGCAGCTCGATCGATCAGACGATCGGCGCAGGTGTGGGCGTAGTAACTGGCGACATGCCGTGTGGATTGCTGAAACATACGGCCTCGTGAAATTTTGTATTTTTAATTTCATGAAAAAATACACGGTAAATTTCACACAGGCAATCAAGGCGTAAAAAAATCCCGCTCAGGCGAACCCGAGCGGGATTTTTTTATTCAGACGCGAAGTTCAAACATCAGGCTACGGGAATCATCGGATCCGCCGAAGCCAATGCAGCAACACGATCAGCCGCTGGCGGGTAGATCCACAGGGTATTGATCTGAGTCTTCAGCGCCTTGGCCTCCTCCTTGACCAACTTGACCTGACGATCCCAACCCTCGGTGTACACCGCGCCCCAGGCGCCCAGATCGAGGCAGGTCACGTACTTCGGCTGGCTGTAAGGCGTCGGGTCGACACCGAGAATCTGCGCGGCGACGTTGTTGCCGGCATGACGGCCCAGCGAAATAGCGTGCTGACAGGTCATCAAGGCGTAGTTGCCGATCTCGTCACTGGCCGCATAGGCAACGTCGCCGGTGGCGAAGATGTCGTCCTGGCCGATGACTTTCAGGTGTGCGTCGACATGCAGACGGCCCAAGTGATCGCGCTCGGCCGGAATCTGCTCGGTCAGGGAGCTGGCGCGAACGCCGGTGGTCCAGACCACGGTGTTTGCGTCGATGCGAGCACCGTCGGACAGGGTCACGCCATTGGCATCGACCGACACCACCGAGGCCTTCAAGTGCCATTTCACGCCGGTCGCCACGCTGGCCTCGACGATCGATTCGGCGATTTGCTCACCCATCGAGCCGCCAACTTTATCGCCACGGTCAACGATGATCACATTGATGTCGGCACGGTCGCCGAAGATGGCCCGCAGGCGGGTCGGCATTTCAGTCGCCGTTTCGATCCCGGTGAAACCGCCACCGGCCACCACCACGGTGTTGCGCGCCTTGCTTTCGGGCTGATTGGCCAGCGCCTTGAGGTGGTTTTCCAGACGCACGGCCTGTTCGATCTGATCGACGTCGAAGGCATGTTCGGCCACGCCCGGCGTGTTCGGCGAAGCCAGGCGGCTGCCGGTGGCCAGAACGAGTTTGTCGTAGCTTAAGACTTGTCGGGCACCTGAGGCATCGATGTAGCCGACCTGTTTTTGCCCGACGTCGATGGTCTGCGCCGCGCCCTTGATGAACTTGACCCCTACGGCATCGAACAGGTCGCCGATCGGCGCGGCCAGTTGGTGGGCGTTCGGCTCGTAGAAGCGCGGACGCACACGCAGCTCGGCCTGAGGCGCCAGCACAGTCACCTCAACGTCGTTGTGGCCGTGAATGTCGAACAGACGGGTAGCACTCAGAGCGGTCCACATGCCACCGAAACCTGCACCGATTACCAGAATGTGCTGCTTCATTTTTGACTCCTGGGGGGAATGACCAAGTGTTGAAAATCGTTGAGGGGCTCAAGGATCGCCGTCGGGTTGTACCCGGATAAGCGCCTGCCACTGCGACCGAACAACTACGACTGTATTGATCCTAGTTAAAACCTGCAACAGGTTTTTACCGAAGGTCGCCATCGAAAAACCCGACCCCTGAGCTGAACCCCCCATGTATTCAGCGCATCAGAAGATGCATTAGCTGTCATGAAAAAAGGTTGAACGAGGAGGGATTCGTTGCCTGACTTGCTTTCGGTTGCTAAAATTTGCGACTAATTCAGTCGGAGATTTGCATGTCTCTCTACAGCGCGGGTGTCGAATACGGCATCCACTGCCTGCTTTTTCTGGTGGGTAATGGCGGCGACTCGCGCGAAGCGAGCGTGCGCGACCTTGCCGATCTGCAAGGTGTCCCCCAGGACTATCTGGCGAAAATCTTCACCAAACTGGCCAAGGCCAAACTGGTGGCCGCCACCGAAGGCATGCGCGGCGGCTTCAAGCTGGCCCGGCCCGCTGACGAAATCACCCTGCTGGATATCGTCAACGCCATTGACGGCCGCAAGTCGATCTTCGATTGTCGGGAGATCCGTGGCCGTTGCGCCGTGTTTGACGGCGCCCCGCCTGAATGGGCATTGGAAGGACTGTGCGCGATCAATGGCGCGATGATGGTGGCGCAAAAACGCATGGAAGAGGCCCTGGCCCAACAGACCATCCTCGACATCGCCAGGAAACTCGGGCGCAAGGCCCCGCCAGAATTCGGCGTCAAAGTAGAAAGCTGGATGAACGAGCGTCGGGAACGCAAAACTGCCGCCCAGGCGGACGAGCACATCATCCCGACCACCAACCTTGCAGACTGATCCACACAAAAAAAACCGGATGCACGCCAGGCATCCGGTTTTTTCTCGATTCGGGTGAAAATACGGTCGGCGACCGATTCTCACTCATCCGCGCTTACAAGCAGTCGTGCACGATTTTGCGCAGGTCGCCGGATTTGGCCCAAGGTGGCCCCTGATACAGCGAAATCCGGCTGCCGTCCTTGTACTTCACGATATCCAGCACTTCGTCGGCCGTGATCACGCTGGGCGCGGTGATGCGGATTCCATTGGATATCGAAACCTGGGTGGTATTCGCTACTTCCTTTTGCCAGGCAGGCAAAACGCACGCCGCATACTCTTTTGGCGTCTTCGCGCTGTGCTTGCTGACATTCGGCTCGCCCGGAACCAGCGATGCCGGCAACGAACACCCGGCCAGCAATGCCAGCGCGACTCCCCCCATCAACATCCGCATGCTGCTTCCTTTAATTCTAAATAAGAAAATGTAGCTTGCCGTCGTCCTTACATCCACCCCAAACGAATCAGCGACGTTCATTGATATCGCTTCCCTCGTTTAGTTCCTTGGGTTCGGATAAACCATCCAACTTTCTTGGGCAGGACAGCGTATTTTCTCGTTCACTTTTAATTCCCGACCAAAGGAAACCCCGCGGATTCAGACGAATACAACATCCGTCGCGGTAAACAGGTCTAAAATTTCGGTGTGCAGAGTTCAGGAGGTCATCATGTGGCTTAACGAATCGGAACAGGAACTTCGGCGTGATCTGCAAGGGCTTGCGTCAGATTTGCGCTGGTCAGCAGTGGAGCTGTTGCGCATCGAGGAGCAATTGCGCCTGCTCGGGAGCGAAGCCGACGCGCAAGCCGTGCAAAGACTGTGTTCTTTATTTCAGGGTGATGAAGAAAAACTGTCCGGCTATGCCGAGGAAGTGAAAGCCAAGGTCATTAGCCGCAACAAGGCTCAATAGCGGGAGCGCTGCCATGAACAGGCCTCTATTCACGCTGGTTGTCGCACTGACCGCGTTGGCAGGCTGCAGCACCAACTCGATCTACCAGGACCAGCCGCTGGTTGCGAAAGTCGACACCGGCATGAGCCAGGAGCAAGTCCGGCAAATCGGCGGCCAGCCCTTGGCGGTCACTGATCGTACCGTCGAACCCGGTACGTGCTTTGACTACAAACTGACTCAGTCCGGCCATCAACAAGCTTACAATGTCAGCTTTGACGGCCGGGGCATGGTCGACCACAAAAGCTTTATGACGTGCGCGGAATGGAGCCACATGCAGCAAAAGGCCCGAGAACCCTCCCGCCCCAGCGGAGGCGGTGGCTATTAGCGCCCTTAAGGACTTTTTTGTAGGAGCGAGCTTGCTCGCGATGGACTCCAGCGCGCCGAGTTTAGCCAGGAAACACGCGTCATCGTTAGCGACCATCGCGAGCAAGCTCGCTCCTACAAGAGATTACCGGAGCACCGGGGCTTCGGGCTGGATTCACTTAGCTTGATGGCTGCGCGCAGGCCTGCCGGCACGAGCCCTGTAGCCGGGCAGCGACGCGGCAAATGCCAGTGCTTCTTCCCGACTGTCAAATGAACCCAGTCGGTCACCCTGGGTACATACCCGCCAGGGCCCATTGCTCACTCTGAGTACGTCATAGCCGTTCATGTGCATCTTGTTCAGCATCGGAACGCTCATAGTCACCTCCTCCTGGGCAGTGATATCAGGTTGACTTGCTTACCTTACACCCGCCCTTCTCCAAAATACCGACCAGATATCGCCATGAAGATTCCCGAATCCGGTTGCACCTGGATCCTAATCCTTGGCCAACGCCGTCGCGGCCCTGTCGATCAATGCCGCCACTTCAGCGGGCATCGACGCCAGGGACGCATGGCTGGCAGTCAAGGTCAGAATCTCCCGGGCGTTCAGCCGCTCGGCCATCCATTGCTGGTTTTGTGGAGCGATCATCCGGTCCCCGGTCGAAATCTGATACCACGATGGTTTTGTCTTCCAGGCCACCGTGCCAATAGTGTCACCGAAGGTACTCGCCAGCGGCGCTTTCTGGGTGAGGCCCATGACCAACCCTTCGGTCGCCGGCAGGTCCTGACAGAAGCTTTCGTGATAGAGCTCTGGCTTGACCCACAGGTAACCGTCGCTATCGGGCGCCAGGTTGGCCGCCGCCGCTGGCAGATGCCGTTGCGTGATGCCACCGGGGCTTTCACCGGCGTCCGGCGCGAACGCGGCGATATACACCAGGCCAACCACATTCGGCAAATCACCCGCTTCAGTGATCACCGCACCGCCATAGGAATGCCCCACCAGCAGCACCGGCCCCGGTACCTGGGCGACCATCTTGCGCGTACGCTCGGCATCATCGGCCAAGGACGTCAGCGGTAACTCGACGGCACGAATGTTCGTGTCACCCCGGCTGAGCAATTTGACGATGACCTTGTTCCAGTGGGCAGCGCCGCCCCAAAAACCATGGACCAGCACGATCGTGGGTTTGTCACTCATCACCATGACTCCGTTGTTTACGGATGGGGTTGTCTGTCGCTCGCCTCAGCCCTGATCGCCGCCGCCCACGGGCATGACCATGCCGGTGATATAGGACGCTTCGTCGCTGGCCAGAAACAGAATAGCCCCCGCCTGCTCATCCAGGGTGCCGTAGCGTTTCATCAAACTGCTGTCGAGGGTCTGGTCGACGATCTGCTGGTACCAGAGCTTTTCCTGCTCACTCTGCTCGGCACCGTTGCGGGGTATGCGTCGCGGCGGTGCTTCGGTGCCGCCAGGTGCAGTGGCGTTGACCCGCACGCCGCGACCGGCGGTTTCGAATGCCAGACAAGCGGTCAAGGCATTCACCCCACCCTTTGCCGCACCGTAGGGCACGCGGTTGAGGCTACGGGTGGCGATGGAGGATACGTTGACGATCGCCCCGCTGCCCTGCTCCAGCATGAACGGCAGCGCCGCATGGCAACACCACAAGGTCGGGAACAGCGAACGGCGAACCTCGGCCTCGATCTGCGACGCTTCATAGTGCTCGAACGGCTTGGCCCAGATCGTCCCGCCGACATTGTTGACCAGCACGTCGAGGCGATCGAAGCGCTCGACGGCGGTTTGCATCACCCGACAGCATTCCTCGTATTGTTCAAGATCGGCGGTCAGGGCCAGCACCTGGGTGGTCGAGGCCAGTTGTTGCTGGACTTCGAACACCAGGTCGGAGCGGTCCACCAGGATCAGCTTCGCCCCTTCGGCGGCCATGCGCTCAGCCACCCGCCGCCCGATGCCTTGGGCAGCGCCGGTGATCAGTGCGACTTTTTCTTCAAATCTGTTCATGTGTACCTCATGAAGAAGTGCCTACTGTCCTGTAGGAGCGAGCCTGCTCGCGATTACTGACTCACAGGCGACCTGGATGCTGAATGTTCCGGCCTCATCGCGAGCAGGCTCGCTCCTACATTGGGTTTGTGTCGTTCGTGGTATTCAGGGGCGGCTCAGGCCGCGCTAGCGGCGAATTTCTCAAAGTAGAAGTTCGCAGGCGCGATGCCTTGCTCGCGAATGAACTGGCTGACGGCCTCGACCATCGGCGGCGGGCCGCACAGGTAGACGTCGACGTCGCCATCGTTCAAATGCCTGGGCTCGATGTGCTGGGTCACGTAGCCCTTGAGCGGGTGCCGGCTCTCGGGGCTGGCGACGCAGGCGCTGAAGGTGAAGTTGGGGATGCGCGTGGCAAAGGCTTCGAGGCGGTCGATTTCCACCAGGTCGAAATCGTGGGTCACGCCGTAGATCAGATGCAGCGGATGATCGCTGCCCTGCTCGGCGATCTTCTCCAGCATCGCGGTGAACGGCGCCAGCCCGGTGCCACCGGCCAGCAGCAACAGCGGCCGACGGATGTCCCGCAGGTAAAAGCTGCCCAAGGGACCTGCCAGGCTCATGCCGTCACCGGCCTTGGCCAAGCCGGTCAGGAAGCTGCTCATCAAGCCGCCGGGCACGTTACGGATCAGGAAACTGACCTCGCCATCGCGCTGCAACGAACTGAAGGAATAGGCGCGGGTCTGTTCGCTGCCGGGAATCCCCAGGTTCACGTACTGCCCCGGCAGGAACGCCAGTTTGCTCAAGGCCTCGCCCTTGATCGACAGCGCGATGGTGCTGTCGGACAACTGGCGCACGGCGCTGATGGTGGCCTCAAAGCTGGCCTGACGGGTGCGGCAGACTTCGGAGGATGTCGGCACCCGTACCACGCAATCGCTTTGGGCGCGCATCTGGCAGGTCAGGACAAAACCCTGCTCGGCCTCTGCAGGGCTGAGGGCGTCTTCGATGTACTCCTCACCCAGATCGTAAGTGCCGGCTTCGGCAAAACACTTGCAGGTGCCGCAGGCGCCGTCGCGGCAGTCCAGCGGAATATTGATGCCCTGGCGGTACGCGGCATCGGCCACGGTTTCGCCGACGTTGGCGTCGATGAACCGGGTGACGCCGTCTTCAAAGTTGAATGCAATGGAATGGGTCATGACGGCCGCCTCACAGGTGGTAAACATCGATGACCTGACGAACGTAGTCGTTCTTCAGGATCACTTTCTTGGCCTTGATCAACGGGTTTTCACCGCGCACGTCGAGGGTGTAGAAACTGCTGCCGAAATAGCTGTCGACGGTTTTGTAGCGAAAACTCAGGGTGTGCCAGTTAAAGCGCACCTTGCACAGTCCGTCGGCCTGTTCGAGCAGCTCGATGTTGCTGATGTTGTGGGACGTGCGGGTGTCCGGCACGCTGGCACTGGAGCGCTCGGTCTTGATGCGGAAGATGCGGTCTTCAAGGCCCGTGCGGTTGCCGTACCAGATCAGCGAGATTTCCCGCTGCGGATCCTCGGTCAATTCATCGTTGTCGTCCCAGGACGGCATCCAGTACGTCGCGTCCGTGGCGTACAGTTCCAGCCATTCGTCCCACTGCCGGTCGTCGAGGTAGCGCGCTTCGCGGTAGAGGAAATCGCGCACGCTGTCGTAGGTGATGGTCATTGCACGTCCTCCACGGCGATCAGTTCCGACTGCTCATCAGCCAGGGCCTTGAGCATGGTCTGCTGCCAATACTTGTGTTGCAGCACAAACAGGCCTTCGTCTTCGGTGCGTACGCCGCTGAGCAGCGGATGCAGGTCGATCTCTTTGGCGGCTTCGTCGGCACCTTCGATCCAGTGCTCGGCACCCCGGGACATGTCGTTCCAAGTGGTGACGCTGCCCTGATAGCTGGTCTGGCAGGAGCGGAATTCCTCCAGGTCGTCCGGCGTGGCCATGCCACTGACGTTGAAGAAATCCTCGTACTGGCGAATGCGACTCGAACGGGCGTGGTCGCTCTCGCCCTTGGGGGCGATGCAGTAGATGGTGATTTCCGTGCGGTTGACCGAGATCGGCCGGGCGATGCGGATCTGCGAGCTGAACTGGTCCATCAGGTACACGTTGGGATACAGGCACAGGTTGCGCGAATTCTCGATCATCCAATCGGCGCGGGCCTTGCCGAAGTCTTGCGCCAGCTCATCGCGGCGCTCGTACAGCGGACGGTCCTCGGGGTTGGCCCAACGGGTCCAGAGCAGCATGTGGCCCTTGTCGAAGGAATAGAAACCACCGCCTTGCTTGGCCCAACTGCCGGCGCTCATGGTCGGATTGCTGTCGCCGGCCTCGCGCTGCTTGCGCTGGTTCTGGGTGGCCGCGTAGTTCCAGTGCACGGAGCTGACGTGGTAGCCGTCGGCGCCGTTTTCGGCAGTGAGTTTCCAGTTGCCTTCGTAGATGTAGCTCGAAGAACCACGCAGCACTTCCAGGCCATCAGACGACTGGTCAACGATCATGTCGATGATCTTCGCCGACTCGCCCAGGTGCTCGACCAGTGGCAGCACATCGGTCTTGAGGCTACCGAACAGAAAGCCGCGATAGGACTCGAAACGCGCGACGCGGGTCAGGTCGTGGGAGCCTTCGCAGTTGAAGCTCGCCGGGTAGCCGGCGTTGGCCGGATCCTTGACCTTGAGCAGCTTGCCGGAGTTGTTGAAGGTCCAGCCGTGGAACGGGCAGGTGTAGGAGCTCTTGTTGCCGGACTTGTGCCGGCACAGGGTCGCGCCACGGTGGCTGCAGGCATTGATGAAGGCGTTGAGTACACCGTCCTTGTTGCGCGCGATGAAGACCGACTGGCGCCCCATGGTGGTGGTGTAGAAATCGTTGATATCGGGGATCTGGCTTTCGTGTGCCAGGTAGAGCCAGTTGCCCTCGAAGATGTGCTGCATCTCCAGGTCGAACAACCGGGGGTCGGTGAACATTTCGCGCTTGCAGCGATAGAGGCCCTGCTCGGGATCGTCTTCAAGCAGGGAAAGCAAATATTCGGGTCGCAGGGACATGGCCGCCGCCTCCATTGTTATTGTTCAGGCAGGGCCATGCTAGGACGGGAGGGCAGGCTGGAATATCCGCGGGGTGCAGACCTTTATCCGTTTTGTGCAGGGAGAATTCGAGAGGACAACGCTAAACCTGTGGCGAGGGGGCTTGTCGGAACGCCGCACCGCCCCGTTCGGCTGCGAAGCTGTCGTTGGTCCTGTGAATTCGGTGGTGACTGACATTCAGTCGGGGGCCGCTTCGCGGCCCAACGGGGGCAAGCCCCCTCGCCACAGCAAGCCCCCTCGCCACAGGTTGTGCGGTGAACTCAATGCCGGCGCTTGAGGGTATCGGACGGCAACTCGCCGAACTGCTTGCGGTAGCTGTCGGAGAAACGCCCCAGGTGCAGGAAGCCGTAGTCCATCGCCACTTCCGTGATGTTGCGCACGTTGCAGGTCGGGTCGTTCAGGCAGGCGTTGATGCGTTCCAGGCGTTTCTGGCGCAGGTAGTTTTTCGGCGTAAGGCCGGCATTGCGTTCGAACAGTCCGTACAACGAACGCAAGCTCATGTGCGCCTGGCGCGCCAGTTCCTCGCTGTCGATGTCCCGCTTGAGATTGCTCGCGATATAGTCGGCAATCGCCTCGAACGTGGCCGTCTGCGAGCCCAGTTCGAGGCGACAGACGTTGGTTTTCATCAGGCTGAGCATCTTGTTGACGATGATCTGCGTGTAATGCTCCTGCACCCTGGGGATCTGCTCGGTGGATTCGGCCTCCTGGCAGATCATCGCCAACAGGTTGACGAAACCTTCCAGTTCATTGAGCTGATAACGGTTTTCCAGAAACCGCACGCCCTGCCCCGGATAGCGCCAGCGCTGCTCATCGCAGACCGATTCAAACAAACGGGTCGGGACTTTGAGGATGAATTTTTCGCAATCGGCGGAGTACGTCAGGTCCACCGGATCGTCGGGATTGATCAACAGCAGTTCGCCGGGGGCGAAGTAATGTTCCTGGCCGTGGCCACGCCACAGGCAATTGCCGCGCAGCAGCACCTGCAGGTGATAGATGTTCTCCAGTGCGCCCGACGTCACCCGTACACTGGCGCCGTAGCTGATGCGGCACAGGTCGAGGCTGGCGAACTTGCGATGGTCGAGACTGGCCAGCGGACTGCCGGCGCGGGGCATGAGAATGCAGTGGTTGCCGACATGCTGATTGACGTAGCCCGACACCGCATAAGGGTCGGCATGGTCGAATACTCTGCTGCGCTGACTCAACAGTTGCGCTTGCATCATCGGGTCACTCTCATTGTTGTTATAGGTCGCGTCGGGCCATTTTAGAACCGAAACCTTTGTAGGAGCGAGCTCGCTCGCGATGGACTTGAGAGCGCCGCGTTTTGCCAGCAAACACGCGTTATCGTTAACGACCATCGCGAGCAAGCTCGCTCCTACAGGGTTGTGCTATCAGTCCTCGAGTGCGCGAACCCGCTCGTGGCGCTGTTGCTCTTCAGGCTGGGCGGTCGACTGCAGGGTGAAATCGAACTCGATTTCGGCAAAGCGACCGCTCACACCATGGGCCGCCGCGCGCTGCTGATCATCGCTGAAGGTGATTTTGGCGATCAGCTCGTCACGGGTGGCGTAAGCGAAATCGTCATGCAGGTACTGATCGCCATCAAGGTTGATCTGGGTGGTCAGGTGGCGATGATCCGGCGCGGAAATGAAGAAGTGAATGTGCGCCGGGCGCTGGCCATGACGGCCCAGTTGATCGAGCAGTTGCTGGGTCGGACCGTCCGGTGGGCAGCCGTAGCCCGACGGCACGATGCTACGCAAACGATAGCGGCCATCGGCGTCGGTCACGATGCGGCGACGCAGGTTGAATTCCGACTGCGTGGTATCGAAGTACGAGTAGGTGCCGCCGGTATTGGCGTGCCAGACGTCTACCACGGCGCCAGCCAAAGGTTCGCCAGCGGTGTTGAACACGCGGCCTTGCATGAACAGGGTCACGCCCGGATCGACGCCATCGTCGAGTCGCGCTTCGCCTTGCGACAGCGGCGCACCGGCCACGTACAGCGGGCCTTCGATGGTGCGCGGCGTGCCGCCGGACTTGCCGGCCTGTTCGTCTTCGGCGTCCATCAGCAGGTCGAGGTAATGCTCCAGACCGACACCGGCCACCAGCAGCCCGGCTTCCTGGCGTGCACCCAGCACGTTGAGGTAGTTGACGGCTTTCCAGAACTCTTCCGGGGTCACGGTCAGGTCTTCGATGATGTTCACCGAATCACGCAGGATGCGGTACACCAGCGCCTTGGTCCGTGGATTGCCGGCGTCGTTGAGCAGGCCGCTGGCTTCTTCGAGAAATTTCTGGACTTCGGCAGTGTGGGAAATCTTGACGTTCATTCTGGGTTCCTCATCTTGTAATTATTAGCGTAGCGCGCTGAACAGGCTGGGCTCAGCGGTCATCGTCACGGATGGAAGAAGGATGCCGACACATCGCGTCGATCTCGATGGCCATGTACGGGAACAGCGGCAATTGCATCAGCAGGTCATGCAGTTCCTGAACGCTGTCGACATCGAACACGCTGTAGTTGGCGTAGTGCCCGGCGATACGCCACAGGTGGCGCCACTTGCCCTGCTCCTGCAGGCGCTGGGCCAGGGCTTTTTCGTCAGCCTTGAGTTTGGCGGCTGCCTGCGGGTTCATGTCGACCGGCAGGTTCACGGTCATTTTTACGTGGAACAGCATAATGCTCTCCTCAGGCTTGATGAATGGCAGTCGATGTCTTGTCGCGGCGGAAGAACGCCAGGCGCTCTTCATCCAGGCTCAGGCCCAGACCCGGTGTATTCGGCACGTGCAGTTCAAAATCGCGATACACCAGCGGTTCGCTGAGAATGTCTTCGGTCAGCAGCAACGGGCCGAACAGCTCGGTGTCCCACGCCAGTTTGTTCAGGGTGACGAAGGCATGGGCCGAGGCCATGGTGCCCAGGCCACCTTCAAGCATGGTGCCGCCGTACAGGGCGATGCCGGCTGCTTCGGCGATGGCGGCGGTACGCAATACAGCGCGTGGGCCACCGTTCTTGGCGATTTTCAGGGCGAACACCGAGGCCGCGCCTTCGCGGGCCAGATTGAACGCATCCTCCACGCATTCGATGGATTCGTCGGCCATGATCGGCGCCGGGCTCATGGCGTTGAGGCGGGCCATGCCGGCGCGGTTATTGCGCGAGATCGGTTGTTCAATCAGGTCGATGCCGTTGGTACCGAGGATTCGGCAGGCACGTATTGCCACGGCTTCGTCCCACGCCTGATTGACGTCGACCCGCACACTGGCGCGGTCACCCAGGGCTTTCTTGATGGCGATGACATGGGCAAGGTCGCGATTGACCTCGCCGGCACCGATCTTCAGTTTGAAAATGCGGTGGCGGCGCAGGTCGAGCATTTTTTCCGCTTCGGCGATGTCTTTTGCGGTGTCGCCGCTGGCCAGAGTCCAGGCCACGGGCAGCGCGTCGCGAACACGACCGCCGAGCAATTCGCTGACCGGCAGGCCGAGGCGTTTGCCCAGGGCATCGAGCAGTGCGGTTTCGATACCGGATTTGGCGAAGGTGTTGCCGCGAATGCTGCGCTCCAGGCGCAACATGGCAGCGTTGACATTGTTGCTGTCCTGGCCGATCAACAACGGTGCGAAGTGCGTGTCGATGTTGGTCTTGATGCTGTCCGGGCTTTCATTGCCGTAGGCCAGGCCACCGATGGTGGTGGATTCGCCGATGCCTTCGATGCCGTCGGCGCAACGCACGCGAATGATCACCAGGGTCTGGTTCTGCATGGTGTGCATCGCCAGCTTGTGCGGGCGGATGGTCGGCAGATCGACGATGATCGTCTCGATCGACTCAATGGCTGTTGCAAGCATTTCGATACCCGTCAGGTTCTTGAAGTTCTGGAATCGATTCTCGTACGGCTTTTTTTGCGATGCCAATATAGAATTGGTCTGGCTTGATACCTTAAAGGTATGCAACCGATCCGCATCTGGAGGCTCCATGGAACTGCGTCACCTGCGTTATTTCCAGGTATTGGCTCAAACCCTCAACTTCACCCGCGCCGCAGAGCTGCTGCACATCGCCCAACCGCCCCTGAGCCGGCAGATCCAGCAACTGGAGGACGAACTGGGGGTGATGCTGCTGGAGCGCGGCCGACCGCTGAAGTTGACCGACGCCGGGCGGTTTTTCCATGAGCACTCCACCGCCCTGCTCGAACAACTGAACAAGGTCTGCGACAACACGCGACGTATCGGGTTGGGTGAAAAGACCTGGCTGGGGATCGGCTTTGCGCCGTCGACACTGTATGGCGTGCTGCCGGAACTGATCCGCCGCTTGCGCAGCGGAGAGCCGCTGGAGCTGGAACTGGGGCTGTCGGAAATGACCACGTTGCAACAGGTGCAGGCGCTCAAGGCCGGGCGCATCGACATCGGTTTCGGCCGGATCCGCATCGACGACCCGGCCATCGTCCAGACCGTGCTCACCGAAGACCGCCTGGTCGCCGCCCTGCCCGCCGGGCATCCGCTGCTCGCCGGTCCCATCAGCCTGCGGGAGCTGGCAAAGGAACCCTTTGTGCTGTACCCCGGCAACCCACGGCCGAGTTACGCCGACCATGTGATTGCCCTGTTCGAGTCCTATGGCGTGCGCATCCACGTCGCGCAATGGACCAACGAGCTGCAAACGGCGATCGGCCTGGTGGGGGCAGGCATCGGGGTCACGCTGGTGCCCGCCTCGGTGCAATTGCTGCACCGCGACGACATCGGTTTCACGCCATTGCTGGAAGACAACGCCACCTCGCCGATCATTCTCAGCCGACGGGTGGGCGATGTGTCGCCTGGGTTGAACCATTGTTTGCGGATGATTGATGAACTGCTGCCGCCAGCAGCGTAAGACGATGATCACCTGTGGCGAGGGGGCTTGCCCCCGTTCGGCGGCGCAGCCGTCGCAAGCTCAAATACGGGGCACCGCAGTGAAATTCAGTTGAATGGTTTTAGGGCCGCTACGCAGCCCAACGGGGGCAAGCCCCCTCGCCACAGGTCAGTGTTCACTGGAAACCCGGGGCAGCCCGCCACCCGCCCGGTGACATTCGCAATGAGTCCGATCCAGTTCTCATTTCTGCAAGCGCCTAACGGGCGTTCCCGCCCCAGATCCAGTTCCAGAACCCCGGCAATTCGACCGGCTGCGAATCGTCGCGCACGGTTCGCGCCATGGCGGCCCGCAGCAACGCGGCCTGATCCTCGTAAAACGGCTTGTCCGCGGTTTTCACCCCGGTCTGCCGGGCGCTGTCGAGCAGAATCTGCAGGTACTCACGGGTATGCCGGGCGGTATAACGGTTGAGGTCGTGGAAGGTCACCACCACTGGAATCACCCCATCGACCACCGGCAGTTCGCCGCGGGCAATGCGTTCGCGCACTTCGGACATCGAACGCAGCATGTGCGATCGGCGCCGGGGGCTGGCGTTGAAGCCCCAGATCTTGCCGTCGTTGGCGCTCAAGTCCGTGAGCAGTACATGCAGGCCATGCCGCTGATAAGCGGCGAAGGTGCGTTTGTCGTAGTTCCAGAATGGCGGGCGCAGCAAGGTTGGGGGGGCGCCGGTGATCGCCGCGATGTCGGTGCTGCCATCGGTCAGGGCCTGTTCCAGCTCTTGCGGCTCCAGCGAGCGATGATTGGTGTGCCGGGGCGTGGCGGTGTGGAAGCCCAGGATATGACCTTCGGCGTGTTCGCGGCGCATGATTTCCCGGCCCAGCTCGCTGCCGCCAGCCCGCGGTGCGCGAGTTTGCACGAAGAACACGGCTTTGATGCCTGGTTGCAGCGGGTTTTGCGCCAGGCTCTCGAGCACCGTCACGGTCGGATTCCACCAGCTCGATGCACTGGGACCGTCATCGAAGGTCAGCAGAAAGCGGATGGGGGGTTGCTCGTGCAAACGCTGTTCGGTCTGCGCAGTCATTTCGATCGGTGCTGCGATGCACCCCAGCAGACCCACTGCCAAGGCGCACACCGTAAAACACTTGAACAATTGTTTCATCTTTTGCCTTGGGCCAGACCATCACGGTCGATACTTCAACTGGCAGCAATCCTTCGCCCGTTCATCCGTCGTTGGCCCGCATCAAGACGGCGGGCCAAGGTTGGATAAGGTACACAGAGTTTGGTTCCAGTGCTTGCCAGGCCCGTTTCGTCGCCACCAACTAAACTGAAAAAAATGCTCAACCAGAGTGTCAGGCCATGTGCGGACGACTGTCGCAATACCGCGGAATCCACGACTTCGTGGCGGTGCTGGGCATCCCCGACGCGCTGATCAACCGCGTCGGTAACGAACCCCTGGCGCACTACAACGCCGCGCCCACCACGCCACTCGCCCTGCTGCATCTGGAGAACGAGCGGCTGCACGCCGACCTGGTGCGCTGGGGTTGGCGACCGCACTGGGCGACGGATCGCACGGAGCCGGTCAATGCCCGGGTCGAAAAAGTCGCCCACGGTCCGTACTTCCGGACGATCTGGCCGCATCGCGCGATCTGCCCGATTGATAACTGGTTCGAATGGGTCGACGCCGGTGACGGTAACAAACAACCGTGGTTGATTCGGCGACGCAATCGGGCGCCGGTTTTCTGCGCGGCGATCGGTCAATACCCCATCGGCGGAGCCCCTCACAGGGAGCACGACGGTTTCGTCATCCTGACGGCCGACAGCGCCGGTGGCATGCTCGATGTGCATGACCGGCGACCGGTGGTGTTCTCGCCCGAACTGGCGCGGGAATGGCTGGACCCGGCCACGCCCAAGGAACGAGCCGAGGAAATGGCGTTATCCCAGGGCGAGGTCAGTAACGTATTTGAGTGGTACAAGGTCGACAAGGCCGTTGGCAATGTCAGGAACCAGGGCGCTGCGCTGATTAAAGAAATTCCATGAACCTGTCGTATTCGCGTGCCGCTCAGAACTTGCGGTCAGGCTCTGACAGTTCCTTGCCGTCGTCGGGATGCTTCCAGTCCGGTACCGAACGCTTCTGCTGCTCAATCTCTTCTTCCGTGGGTTCGTCCTCGTCTTCTTCCAGGTCCGGTTGCTTGGGTTCATTGGCCATGTTCACCTCGCTTGCTGAAGGGATCGGTCATCAATTTCAAGTTTAGATCAGTTCCCTTGCCCCGCTCAAAACCACCAGCGCAACAAAAAGAAGAAGCCCATGCTCAACAGCATGCTGAGCAACGTATTGCGCGTGTAAAGCACCAGAGCGACCGCCACCAGCGAGCTGATCAGATAGGGATTATCCCAGTGCAGGTTCAGCTGTTTTTCCGGCAGGAACACAATCGGCCCACAGATCGCGGTCAACATGCCCGGCACGGCAAACCCGAGGAACTGCCGCGCGTTGCTGCTCAAGCGTACCGGCAGTCGCGGTTCCAGAAAAACATAGCGGTTGAGGAATACCAACACGCCCATTCCGACAATCACTGCCCAGACCATCATGTGCGTCCACCGTAGAATTTATTGCAGACAAACCCGGCGGTCATGCCCGCCAGCCCCGACAGCACCAGCGCCGAGCCCCATTGCCAGTAACTGAACAACACCGAGCAGAACAGCGACACCGCCACGCACACCACCGTCGGCACGCTGCGGACCACCGGCGTGATCAGGGCAATGAAGGTGGCCGCGATGGAGAAATCCAGGCCTAGGTGCTCCAGGCCCGGAATGCTGCTGCCGAGCACAATGCCCGCCAGGGTGAACAGGTTCCAGGCGATGTAGAACGTCAGGCCCACGCCCAGGGCGTACCAACGGTTGAACTGCTGTTTGTCGTGCTGGCTGGTCAAGGCGAACAGCTCATCGGTGAGCAAGAACCCCAGCCCGGCACGCCAGCGCCCCGGCAATGGCGAAATCACCGAGCGCATGCTCATCCCGTAGAGCAAATGCTGGGAGGTCAGCAGCAGCGTGGTGAGCAAGATCGAAAAAATCCCGGCACCGCCCTTGAGCATGCCGATGGCCACCAGTTGCGCGGCACCGGCAAACACAATGCCTGACAAGCCCTGACCTTGCAGGGGCGTGAGGTTGGCCTCGATGGCCATGGAACCGGCCAGCAAGCCCCAGGGCGCGGTGGCCAGGGACAACGGCATGATCGCCGCAGCGCCGCGCAAAAAAGCACTGCGCGGCATGATTGAGTTGGACATAACGCTCTACAGACAGGGAAAGACCCCGGACTGTGCCACCTGTCGCGGCCGAAGGCTTGAACAATCTTGCTCACTGATACGACTGTGTGCCATTCATCGGCTGCCCGCTTGATTCACCAAAGTGGTAACAACATGATGGCGCTGCATTTTCATCGAGGCGGGCCCTTCATGAGTTCAGTCGAAACCGACAGCGACGTTTATAAAACCCTGCTTGAGTCGACCCGGGCGATTCCCTGGCGCATCGACTGGAAAACCATGACCTTCAGCTACATCGGGCCGCAGATCGAGCAATTGCTCGGCTGGAAACAGGACAGCTGGCTTTCGGTCAATGACTGGATCGAGCGCATGCACCCGGATGATCGCGACTACGTGATGGACTTCTGCGTCTCGCAATCGCGCGCCGGTATCGATCACGAAGCCGACTATCGCGCACTCACCGAAAGCGGCGGGTACGTGTGGATCCGCGATGTGGTGCACGTAGTGCGCACGAACGGCGAAGTCGAGGCGCTGGTGGGTTTCATGTTCGACATCAGCGAGCGCAAGAAAACCGAAGAACACCTGATCCGCCTGCAAAAACAGCTCGAAGAGTATTCCTTCCAGGACGGCCTGACCGGTATCGCCAACCGGCGCATGTTCGACACCGTGCTGGAGCGCGAGTGGAACCACGCCCAGCGCACCGGTTTGCCATTGTCGGTGATCGTGCTGGATATCGATTACTTCAAGCAGTACAACGACCATTACGGCCACATCAAGGGCGACGAATGCCTGCGCCGTGTCGCGCAAACCCTGTCGCTGGCGGCCAATCGGCCACGGGATTTCATCGCGCGGATCGGTGGTGAAGAATTCGTCTGGCTACTCCCGGAAACCGATGCCGAATCCGCCAGGCTGGTGGCGCATAAATGCCTGCACCTGATTCGCCAGCAGCAGATTGCCCATGAGTTCTCCGGGGCGTCGAACCTGCTGAGCGTCAGCCTCGGTGTCGGCACCACCGGCGTTTCGGTGCATGCGACGGCGCTGGAGTTCGTCGGACAGGTCGATCAGTTGCTCTACAAGGCCAAGCACAATGGCCGGATGCGCGCCGAGTTCGCTGATTTTCGTGATTGACAAACGGCGCTCCAGCTTTTAAAACTGGGCGCCTCACTCAGGGTGTAAGCAAGTATGTCCGCAACCTTCAACCTCAACACTTCCGTCATTGGCTTGATTGCCAAGGCGCAAGGTTGCGTTGCGCACGCCCTCAAATCGAAGAAACAGTCGCTCATGTGACCGGGGCGCGCTGTCCCGTCAGATGAGCTGACAGGACATTGAGCGCGACGGACCACCCTCCCCTTGCTTACTCTCCTTCCATGCCCCTGACGGTGACGAAATCGGTCAACCATCAGGAGAAAGTGCATGTCTGCGTTTCAAGGTATCTGGGTTCCACTGGTCACACCCTTCCACAACGGTGCCATCGATTTCGCCGGCTTGCGCCGGCTGGTCAGCCATTTGCTGGAAAGCGGCGTCGACGGCCTCATCGTTTGCGGCACCACCGGCGAGCCGGCGGCGATGGGCAAGCATGAGCAACTGGCCGTGCTCGATGCGGTGCTGGAGCTGGCGCCGGCGCCGGCGCAGCGGGTGGTCATGGGCCTGGCCGGTAACAACCTGATCGAGTTGTTGCAGTTCCAGAGCGAGATCCTCAAGCGCCCGGTGGCTGGCCTGCTGGTGCCGGCGCCGTATTACATCCGCCCGTCCCAGGCCGGCCTCGAAGCGTTTTTCCGCACGGTCGCCGATGCCTCCAGCGTTCCGCTGATTCTCTACGACATCCCTTACCGTACCGGCGTGGCCTTCGAACAGGCGACCCTGCTCAACATCGTCGCCCACGAGCGCATCGTCGCCATCAAGGATTGCGGCGGTAATTTTTCGAACACCCTCGCCTTGCTCAACAGCGGCCAGGTCGACGTGCTGTGCGGCGAAGACAACCAGATCTTCAACGCCCTGTGCCTCGGCGCCAAAGGCGCGATTGCCGCGTCGGCGCATGTCCATCCCGAACTGTTCGTGCAATTGCACCGGCAGATCCGCGACAACCAATTGGCTGAAGGCCGCGCCACGTTTTTCCGTTTGCTGCCGCTGATCAACAGCCTTTTCCTGGAGCCCAATCCAGCGCCGGTGAAAACCGCGCTGGCCCTGCAAGGCCTGATCGGCGACGAGCTGCGCGCACCGATGCAACGCAGCAGTGACTCGATGACCGAGCGTTTGAAAGGCGTGCTCAGCGCATTGGGCCGCGACAATCGATAGAGCGCCCGCCACCGGCCCGAGTACCATGGAGCGATTCGTTCAGCCTTCAGGGGCACCGACATGCTGTACCGAATCGCCGCCGACGGGCTGATGCTGTTTCACTTGCTGTTCATTGTGTTTGTGTTATTCGGCGGGTTGCTGGTACTCAAATGGCGCCACCTGATCTGGTGGCATCCACCCGCTGCGCTGTGGGGTATGGCGGTGGAATTCTTCCACTTGCCTTGCCCGCTGACCGACTGGGAAAACCACATGCATCATGGAGCCGGGCAATCCGGCTATGGCGGTGGATTCATCGAGCATTACATTTGGCCCGTGATTTACCCGGCCGGGCTGACACCCGGCATTCAGTTGGGATTGGGCGCCGTGGTACTGGTACTCAACGTACTGGTTTATCTTCGAGTGATCAGAAAGTGGAAGTGCCCCTGAAAGATCGCAGCCTGCGGCAACTCCTTTTCCAAAGCAAAGAGTTGAATCGGGTGAGTAGTTTGTAGGAACTGACTCACTCGATAAATGGAAAAGGAGCTGAAAACGCAGGAACAGTCCGACTTAACAATCTATCTACAACCATCAATAGTACCCCCCTATTAAAAATAGCTTAAACCGCAATGGGGGCATCATGAATCGCACCGATCTACTCTCCCTAAAAAATTATATTCATGAGGTCATATCCGGGAGCGAAACAGTCGAAAACTTATGGGCCACATGCTTTAAAATAATAAAAGAAATGAAATTTGACTATTTTTCCTATCACATCCAACATCCGACCCCTTTTACAAACCCTAGAATGCATACTTACGGAAACTACCCACTTGACGCTTCAATTTTTCTTACTAGAAAAAGCCCCAATAAAACCACAGGGCACTTTAAGATCACCCCTGAGCAGTTAACAATATTAAATCACGCACAAAACAATGAAACCACGCACACGATAAAGATAAATGATCAGATTTTCTTCATAACTCAATCCACTCAAAAACCCGAAGGAATAGTAGAACATTTTTTCTTAGCAAGAACACATCATGAAATCGACCGCCTCGAGCTAAAAGCATCACACATACTAATGAAAACCATTGCAGAAGAAATTCACAGCAAACTATTTAAGTTAATCAACACCACATCACAAACGATAAATTTATCACCAAGAGAGAAAGAAATTCTGCTCTGGGGCGCAGACGGGAAAACCTCAGAAGAAATCGCAATAATTCTTGGACTTTCGCAAGACGCAATAAACTTCCACCACAAAAAAATACAAAGAAAACTAAACACAACCAATCGAGCACAAGCCATTGCCCATGCAATAGTTAAAGGCTACATATAAAACATGAAACACCGGAAAATAGCATAGAAAAAAACAAGGACCGAATTGCCAGATTATCAATGAATGGTTGCTCCGGCACTCAGGTTCAATATCGTTCCAGTCATAGCGGTGCATTGCTCGAGAAAAAATACAGCCTGTGCAACCTCTTCAGGCTTTACCCAACGCTTGAGTGCAGTGTTTTTTGCGGCGAGAGCGATCAACTCCATCACATCAGTGCCCGTTTTGCTCGATCTCTCTTGCAGGCTCTTTTCTTCCCCGGGGGTCATGACATCACCAGGAGCAATGCAGTTGATCCTGATCGTCTGGCCACATTCCCAAGCCAAAGGCCCAATGATGGCGTGCAGTGCGCCTTTGGCGGCAGTGTAAAGGGTGTTGCCTGTTTGCTTTGCGCCGGGTAAAGCCGCCTGTGAGCCGATGAAAATGATATGTCCTTCCCTTTGCTCCTCCTGCCAACGGCGTATTGCCAGCCGTGCCAATAAGATAGGGCTGAATACATTCAGCGCAAAGACCGCCTGCAGTCCGGGTAACTGGGTGTTGACGAACTCATCATCAACACAGACTCCTGCATTTAAAATGAGCAGATCGGGTGTGCCTTTGATTCTTTCAGCCGCTTGCCAAACCTGTTCTATCTTTTTTGTTTGATAAAGATCGCAGGCAACATCACCGCCCCCTCGCTGCAAGGTAACAACTGAATATCCTGCCTCCCTGAGCGAGTCAGCTATAGCCCGACCAATGCCGTAGCTCGCGCCCGTCACCCATGCAGTTTTACTCTCCAGCGCCTTCATCGGGTGTCTCCTTGTCATACCCTAATACAGCGGAAGCGATTCTCTGCGCTTCAACGAAAGGTGTGGACTTGCCTACTATCGTAGGGACATACCAGTTGTAGTAGGTGCTGCCTTCGCTCATGACACCTGTAATGAACAAATGCTCTTGTGCCACGCCATACGACGATACGGCTTTTGATTCAGCATTCACGGCAACACCTGGTGTCGCGAGCCAATCAGTGTGACGTGCATGAATACGCCCGCCTTCAACCAGTGCATCCAGTAACACGGATGTGTTTTTCGTCAGCGTCGGTTGAGAGGTATAGCCTTGCAGAAGTTGGTCGAGATCAAAGGATACCGGGGTGTCAAATACGGTTGACCGCACATTCCAGCAGTGTTTTTTTGGCGCCCATTGCAACTCGGGAGCGGGACCGAGCGGTGTAGAAACAATCCCCGCGTCGATCAGCATTAACAGCTCGTGCTGGCGGTCATGCTGCGGGCCTATTGCATTGCGATTAATTGCAGAAGCAAAGTGGTTGTAGAACCAACTATGGGAGGATGGCGTCAGCCCCCCGTAATTCACAACGGCCCTGATTGCATCCCGTGCGTTCATCAAGACTTCAACTGCACGCTTCATGGCGCTTCCTGACAGCCCCAGATGAGCCTCGTACAGGTCTTGTTTTACGAACTCGACAACCGCGGCACTGTATTCCTGGCTGTTTTTTTGCGACATCTCAGGCCAAAGCAAGCCATTCATCAACTCCATGGCGGCCTTCGTTGGCACCTCCCGGTCCAGCATGGCTTGTGCAACATCCTGGGCGAGCAGCGGATAAATTTCCGTGATGAAGTTGATCGCCGCCTGCCCCCGCTGCTCGCGCAACACCAAAGCAGCTTGCTCATTGAAGTGGAGCGTCGGAGCACAGGCAGCGCAACCATCATCGACAGGACGTGCCCGTGAGGGCAGCCCGCTACGAGAGAAAAGGATGATATTGGGCTCGTTACCTGACGGCTTATAGATGCCATCGACAAAAATACCTCCCCTGCCCCGGGTCAACTCAGCGATAGCATCCATGGCCGTCAAACCAAAACCTTGTATCCCGACAGTGCTGCCTGCAGGGATATTCCGGCTACTGAGTTCAGCGGTGTAGATATCAGCGATCATTTCTTGGCTGTTGGCCACTGGAATCATATGACCGATAGCAACCACTACATGCTCACTGACAATCTTGCGCTGCGTAAGCAAACAGGTGACTTCTTTCTGTCCGGCTTGTTGTATATCGATAGCCTCGTCATCGATATATTCCACTTGGCAATTCAACGGACAACGTTCCAACAAGCGCTGATACAGTTCATGGCAGTAAGCTCCAAACAGGCGTCTGGGCACGTAAGCGCCGGCACTCGCCGCGATCCCTTTTTGATTCAGCCAGGGCAGGAAATCCGCAAACGTGCCCTTGAGCAACGATGGCTGAAACGCCTCCCCAGGGATCAGGGTCAATAGGCCTGCCACTGTATTCAGAAGAAACCTGTCGGAGAGGGACTGCCCATGAACGCCCTGCCCCGGAATGCCTTTATTAACGACAACGATCTGTACCTGGAGCTCCGGCTGTTGCGCAGCCAGCGACAAAATACGCTCCAGCACGCAAAGACCTCGAGGACCGAGTCCGATAATGGTGATACTCACGGCTTTCATGGCATGTGACCTTATGAATGACGTTAAAACGCGTCGGATGTCGGTGCCTGGCGAACGGAGAAAACCTTATGCGGCTGAGCAACCAGTGCTCTCAAGGCTTGGGCAATTTTTTGCGCCGCGCCGGCGCCTCCAAGCAAAACCCAGTTTGGCAGTGTGATGTGATGACGCCTTGCTGATTCAGCTTGGGGCAGTTGATAACGCGTCGGTTCGAAATCGCCCTTATTGCTAAAATTCTTTATTCTCGGGCTCGAGAGTGGGTTGTACAGCGTGAACTTATTCATCGGCTGATAAAGCGGGCTGACTTGAACATTCAACTCTTCGGTCATGGCTAGCGCCAAGGCGTCTATCGTGCATCCAGGGAAGTACTTTTCGAGTCCTACTTTCATTACCAGGTTGTAATAGGTACACCGTGTATTACGTGGATCACGCCGCAAGAAGGTAACGAAGTCCTCCTCACCTTCGAACAGAGCCTGCAAGGTCTCTGCGCACTCTTCACGTTGCGCATTCTGCCGATCCAGGTGCTGCAGCCGGTCAAGCAATATTGCGGATTGAAATTCCGTCAGGCAAAAATTCTGCCCTTGCACAGCTCCTCGCTCTACCAGTTCCAAACGTCTCTCTTCAGGCGCCCCCGAAAACAGCCGACCGTCGGCCCTCAGTTGCTCAAGTTTCTCCGCCAGTACGGGATCCAATGTCACAACGGCTCCCCCTTCTCCAGAGGTCAGCACCTTGGCTTGTTGCATGCTGAAACATCCCAGGGCGCCGAATGCCCCTACCTTGCGGCCACGCCACATTGCCGTGAGCCTGTGAGCAATCTTCAATCAGCGGGATTTTGTAACGCTCGCAAATGTCCAGGAACGAGTCGATGTCCGCCGTTCGGCAGTAGGCATGTACAAGCAAGATCGCCTTTGTTTTCGCGTTTATCCGTGCTTCGGCCGCTTGCGGTGACATCGCCATGGACTCGGGATCAATATCAACCAGCACCGGGACTGCGCCCACGCTGCAGGTTGCGGAAGCGCAGGCCACCCAAGTCAGGCCCGGGACCAATACTTCGTCGCCCGCCCCTACGCCCAATGCCAGCAAGGAAATCGTCAGTGCAGAGGTTCCGCTAGTGACAGGCGTGCAATACTGAGTACCGCAGTACTCGGCAAAAGCCCTGGCAAATCGTCGCTCATAGGTCTCTTGCCCGCTATAAGCCCCACTTATCGTCCACCGTGTCGACTCCAGCACCTCAGTAATGACTTTCAGCGTACCGCTGTCATGGGAAGGCCATTTCGGCCAAGCCTGCGTTGTCACCGGAGTGTTGGAGCCAATTGAAGTTGTTGTATCGACAATATGAGTATTCATGACTTTTCCCTGATGACGGACCATGGCCTGGTTAAAAGAAATGGCTCAAGAAATGAGATCCCAAAAAGGTTCGGAGCGATCGGACTTTCCAAGTGTCGTATGGGCACGATTGGTACAGTTGGTGCACATCTCGCAGGCACCTTTACGATTGCCGATTTCCAGTTCACCACGAATACGCGAGTAGTCATCACTGTTCCAAATCTCGGCAATTGATTGGTTACATATATTGCCCATAACATGGCTTCGATAAGCGTCCTCGTAACACAGAACAACATCTCCAGTGATCGTGACGATCAACATTTCCGTAGGTGCAAAACACCTTTGAGAGATATCCAGTTCCGTGGCCTTGGGCAACTCCACCATTTTTCCGCCACGGTTGGTCAGCACCAGATCGTCTGAGAACTGGACAACTTGTTTTGGCCTGGGCGGGTGAGATTTTCCGCTGTGGGAAGTGATAACAATCATTTGCATGCCGGCATCGACCAGCGAGTCATACCGCTGCTGAGTAAGGAGATCCCCGTTTGTAAACAGTACAGGGCGGCATTTCGGCACCGCCTGTAAAATACGCCTGACGATATCTTCCAAACCTTTATGTATTAACGGTTCATTATAAAAATGAAAGGAGATTCTCCCGTCAAAGTCTATTTCCTTCAACCGAAAAACAAACGACGACAGCACGTTTTCCTGAATTAATCGGGGCACCTGAGGGAAAGGCATAATCGACACAGGGCAATAACTGCATTTTCGATTACACCGCGAATTGATTTCTATTTCAACGTTCAAAAGCCTCATAAAACCTCGCTTCGTAATTTTCAAATCACAGGGCTCACCATTATCCCTGGCGATGTTTCATCCCTTGACGATGGTTTCAATAGTGCGGCAGATTGCCAATGCATGCTTATGATCAATATCTGGGGAGCACAACATTTCAATACCGACCGGTAATACGCCCGGGCCCGTCACGGAGAAATTCATTGCAATTGTTTGAGCACAACTGGAGACCGAAACATGGCGGGCCAGCGCCAGATGATCAGTTGAAAATTCATTTCGATTGCTTATCACAGGTGATGTTATTCCAACAGTGGGATGTATCAGCACCTGGCATTTACTTCCATTGAAATAATCGACAACGTCTCGCTTTATTTCCCCCGCGACTGTCTGAGCGCGTTCATACGCGCGTCGGCTTGGCCTGCCTGGTGGAAAAGCCAGTGCCCTGATTTTATTGGCCGCCGAGGTATCACTATTTTCAAGTAGTTCTTCCAGTGTCACCGGCCCCTGTGATCGAGAACCGAGATAACTATTAAACGCTTCTAACAACTCATGATTGACGATCGTTGCTAATGCATGGGCTGCCAACCCGAATGAGGCAGGCACCTCTTGCATGACAATACGGGCACCTGCCGCGGAAAGTTTAAATATTGCCTCGTACACGCTCTCTTCAATACTCGGCGTCAATGCCGCCAGAGAAAAATTTGCCGCAACGGCAATTTGCAAATCAATAGGCTCTACGGCGGGTAACTCTTCGTACTCATGAATAAGACTGTCCAGCAACGAAATATCGTCAAGGGTATTGGCGATCAACCCTATCTGATCGTAACCGGAAGACGTCAGTGGACAAACTCCATCTGTGGCAAACCCCGGGCGAGGCGCTCGATAAGCAGAAACGCCACAGAACGCCGCCGGAATACGTAAAGAACCCACTGTATCTTCGCCGACGGCGAAATAGGCAGCACCGCCCGCTACTCCTGCTGCGCATCCACCGCTGCTTCCACCCGGAGAGTGATGAGGGTACACAGGATTAACCACCTGTCCGAAGTAGGGGTTACCGGATGACCAGCCATAACTCATTTCATCCAAATTAGCTTTGCCTATACAAATGGCACCCAGGGACCTCAAGCGGGCAACCAGTGAATTATCAACTAACGGGTAATTATTGCTCAGGGCTAGAGTGCCGTTAGTTGTCGGAAACCCGGCCACGTCAATGCTATCCTTGACAATATAACTTATTCCGGAAAGTGGCCAACCCCAACGTTTCAACGCTGTATGGCCAGAAAAGTCACTTTCCGGACCAATAGGTATCCGATTGACAAAGACGTGATAGTTGTCCACCCAGTCGATCTCTTTATAAAACGGATACGACGCATCCATTCTGACTAACGTCGATTGCTCCAACGCTTGGCGCAGACTTTTCTTGCTAAGCATCTGCTACACCCTCTGATATTTACCCTTGCGTACCGGAAAGACATGAGCGCAGAAAAGCCATGTCGGCGTTCATTCCATCCATGGAGAGTTTGGAGTAGTCATTTTCAAGGATGTAAGCCTCACAAAATCCAAGTTGCTTTATTCGCTCAATAATGGCAGCAACATTTCCTTCGCCCTGCCCTAGGAGGGCATTATCATAACCAGGCAATACACCATCCTTGACATGGACTTGAGAGAGCAAATAGGGATGAACTGAAGAAATAATCTCTTCAACTGAATGACCCCAGCGGAGTGGATTAAATATATCCAGAAGCACCTTGAAATTGGCTTCACCCACCTGTTCCACCAGCGCCAACTGTTTTTCCGCCGATAAACTGTTTTCAGTGGCAATCAAGACTGGGTGGTTTTGCGCCGTTTGACACAACTCCTTGAAGAACTTTGCCGTTTCGGCAAGGTCATCAGCCCCCACTATTTCATTTTTATTGAAACTCGGAATATACACGGCGGGTATATCCAAAAGCTCTGCCACATGCAAAACGTGTAGGCAAAATTCAAAAAATTCAGTTCTGAGTTTTTTCCCGGCATAACTATTCAGGCCAAAATCCTCAACCAGGTTCAATCCTATGGCACTGATTTTCTGACGACTATCGCTACACCCCAGATATTGACGCAACTGTTGCTCATTGCCGACATGACACGTCCTCAACATACGCATCTGGGACAGCGTCTGGATGCCCACGTGCATCATCATTCCATCAGGCAACGTGTCAGCCAAGCCGGATTCGGGCAAGCTCCAGGCCGCACAACCTACATTAGTCATCGTGGGATTCCAGGTAAGTAACCGCCTGCTGCAACTGCCCGTAAGAAAGCTCACGCCAGTGTTCAATATAAGCAACTGTGCCAATCGTTACAGGGATAACCAGGTTCAGCGCTCCGGCACGATGCGCAACAATCGCCGCCAAGGATTCATACAGGGCTGCTGTCTCGACTTCTGCGGGGACGGTCACTCTCAAGCCTGCACTTCTCAGCGTATCAACAATGACTTGGCAGGTATCCCACGCCAGCAGATTGCGTTGGGCACTGATGACCGCAGACAAGGCAATGTCGATAGCCACGGCTTCACCATGACTCACTTTATAGTTAGTCGCTGACTCAATATGAGGGCTAAAGGTATGACCAAAATCGACATACCGCTGATAACTATCAAGCTCATACAAGTTCTCAGACAACTCCGTCAACATGCCTGCCACAGAACGGTCAACAACCTCCCAGCCCATTGCGCTTTGGAGCTTTTCCTCACTCATATGAGTCGATACATTAACCAGTTTCCCGAAAAGTGTTGCATCCTTGATAATCGCTATTTTTATCGCTTCCGCAAACCCGGCTCTTAAATGTTCTACGGCGAGCGTCTTTAAAAAACAAGGGCAAACAAAGGTATACTCTGCCGGGTAAAACGAACCCAAGACACTTTTTTTACCCTCATGGTTAATTCCGTTTTTTATGCCAACCGCGGCATCAATCATGCCAATGAATGTAGTCGGAACCTTTATGCACTTTACACCACGCCTGTATATCGATGCTGCGAACCCGACAACATCCAGGCATACGCCGCCACCGACAGCAATAATCTGGCCGTTTCGTGGAAAATTGACTTCCTTCGCTAGACGACACACTTCCAGCGACATCTCGATTTCTTTATTTGCCTCGGTTACGGCAAGCTCAAAAAAATTGATACGCTCGCCCCCTTTCAACTGAGAGAGCTTCCTGCGAATGGCTTCTCCATAGAGTCTATTTACGGTCGGGGTGTAAATGACCATCGCAGAGCCAGTTTCGACGATAGATTCCAGCAAGCTAGAGCCTTCTGAAAATATATTGTCAGAAAGAAAAATCTTGTACTCTCTTAATAGAGTGGTACTGATTGCGTAACGATTGTCGCTCTGCTTTAATTCAGATGCTGAATGCCACCTGTTTGAAAAACTCATAAAGTTGCTCATGACCTGCGTCCCTCCTTGTTCATTAACAACGCATCAAATCCCATCGAAGCAGCGGCCACAGGCTCTGGTGTAATCTGCATAAGCCGCTTAATGATGAAGCTCACTGCATAACTACTGACTATCGCCTGAGATAGAAAAGCGAAGTTCGAGAGTAAGCATAACCATTGAAGGGTAACTTTGTTCAGGTTGACTACGAATAACAGGGGAATGACAAATGTTGCCAGACGAGTACAAATAGCCAGCAACGACCAGGTCGTTCGCCCGGAGGCCTGCAATATCGAGCCATTGATATGTATCAGGCCTGATGTCACAAAATTCAACGAAATGCACGTCAGGAAATAGACGGCTTTACCTTCTACATGGCTGTCGTTGGAAAACAAAGACACCATGGCGCTTCCCCACAAAAAGCACCCTGCCGTCAAGCACAGCATAGTACTCACTACCATCGCCAACGAAACAGCATATATATCTTTGACTTTTCCAATGTCGTTGGCGCCAAAATAGTACGCAGCTAGTGGAACGCATCCATAGGCGACCGAAACGGCTGGGATAAAAAGTGCCTGGATTAACATTAACCCAATCCCGACTGCCGCCTGCACTTGCGCGCCCAGTTTTGCAGCTGCCCAATACATCAGTCCGGTGTACACATAAATCACAAGCGTTTCCAAGCCTGCTGGCAGGCCGACTGAGATGATTCGTCGTGCGATAACGCTCTCCCAGCGAAACGTTATTGTTGGCTGTGCAAAATGACGGTAACGATCAACCGCTCTATATAGGATGATCGCCGCTGCAACCGAGGTTGCCAGGGTTGTAGCCATTCCAGCGCCTAACGTGCCAAGCCCGGTGATACCTGGTACACCGAAGATTAGTAACGGCGCCAAAACCAGGTTGATTGGAACGCAAATGCATTGAGCAACCAATGGCCCATAGGGCTCGCCAGCTGCACGCAGCCCGAACGTTGCCACGGAGATAATAATTTGCAGCGCCAATCCCGGCATACAGCCATATAAATAGGATTCGCCCATCCCTTGTGCGACCTCACCCGAGGCAAACCCTGACATGGCGCGCCCGCCGCCCATATAACCCGCAGCGACAACACATACACTGCAGACAATAGCCATCAGCCCTGCATGAATAAAAATCGTACGCGCCTGTGCATACTTCCCTGCCCCCAACGCCTGGCCAATCAAGGACACTGCACCTATCCCCAGTAGTTGGCCAAGCATGCTGATAAGCAACGCAGCGGTGGCTGTTGAGGTGACTCCTGCTATTGCATCAGCGCCCAACCGACTGACAAAAAATAAATCAATAAGTAGATATAAGGATTGAATAACTATTCCCACCCCAATGGGAATTGACATGTGCGAAATGTTCTTTGCGACCCTTATATAATCAGCAAACATAGCCTCTCACCCTAACGAAATTACAGCACTACACAGGAGTACCTTGGTGCAGTGCGAATGGGAGCAGAATAGTACCTGTGTGGAGACGCACAACTACCAAAATTGGTAGTTGTGCGTTAATTGCGCAGTCGGCAGAATAACTGGCGAGCCATCGAACGTCTGTCTTCCGAGGGAAAGTTTGATATGAATCATCGTACTTACGACAGCATTATAGACTTGATCTCATACCACGTAAGCGCCTCCCCTGATCGCGTCGCCGTTAAATGCGGGACACAGCGGTTGACCTATCGACAACTGAATGAACAAGCAGAACGAGTGGCTGCTTACCTGGAACAAAAAGGTGCCACAAGCCATGGCATTATCGCTGTTGCCATGGAGAGAACAGTCCAACTGGTGGCCGTCTGCCTGGGAATCATGAAGCATGGCAGTGCCTATCTTCCAATAGACATCGAATACCCAAAGGAAAGAATCCAGAGCGTGCTGAATAACGCAATGGTTGAGCATATTTTTTGCGACGCTCCTGTATCTTTTTCTCATCAGTTTTCTGAGGCGATTGTAAATCCGCAAGATATTATCAATGGTAGCTATCAACGAAAAAGTGCGAAACTGCCAAATAAGGAGACGCCGGCTTACTGCATTTATACGTCTGGCTCGACTGGCGAATCTAAAGGCGTATTAATAAGCCATGGCGGGCTATTAAATCACACACAATGGTTCATAGATGAATTTGGAGTTACCGAAGCCGACATCATATTGCAACGAACCTCGGTCGCATTTGACGCATCCGTATGGGAACTGTGGACTGGGCTGGCGGCTGGTGCCTGTACGGTCATGCTCCCCGCCGCTTATGCTAAACATCCGCTTGGCATATTATTGATACTGCAACAAGAGCATATATCGATTGCGCAATTTGTTCCCACACTGCTATTTGAATTAGTGCGTTTAAGGCAATTCGAGCATATTCCCTGCCGCTTGGTATTTTGCGGCGGTGAGTCATTAACCTGGGCGCTTGTCGATCAGTTCTTTTCGAAGACCCAAAGTCAGCTGGTCAATCTATACGGGCCTACCGAGACGACTATCGACGCAACTTTTTGGCGCGTGAACCAGGATGCCGGCAAAGATTTGCCTCCACCCATTGGTAAACCCATTCGCGGCATGCAGGTTTATCTGCTGGATGAACACGGTGGCCCCGTCACGGGGGAGCAAGAGGGGGAAATTGCGATCGCCGGACCCGGTGTAACGATAGGATATGTGAATACTCCGGGCGATAACGTCCTGCGCTTTTCAACGCTCAACGTTGATGGAAAGCCAATACGTATTTATAAAACCGGAGACATAGGGATTGTTTCAGCTTCGGGAGAGCTCTACTTCCTGGGTCGGCGCGACAGTCAGCACAAGGTGAATGGGCACAGGGTCGAGCTATTGGCCATTGAGCAAATCGTCCAACAAACACTAGGAGTGCATTGCGCCACCGTCTATCTCGACACCCTGGCTAGCGGAGAAAAACAGATTTGTGCGTGTTACGTAGCGCAGGCCAACGTTGAGACTCACTTGCTTGAGCAAAGGATCAAACAGACAGTCTCAGCCCAACTCCCCGCCTACATGCATCCCAGCCAGCTGTATTCGCTTGCCAATCTGCCTCTTTTGCCTAACGGCAAGGTCAACCACAACGCGCTGCGTGAGATGAATGCAAAACCCAGTGTCATCACACCGTCAGTCACTGGCGACGCTTCGACATTGGATCGATTACAAGCTATCTGGAAAGAAATCCTCAGCCACCAGGCGATCTCGGCCGACAGCCATTTTTTTGAATGCGGCGCGACTTCCCTGTCGGTCATGATGCTGCTTGGAAGAATTGCCAACCTGTTTAATGTAGACCTGACCCCCAAAGATATTTTCGACCATCCGATACTGGCTCAGCAGACAGGGTTGCTCAACGGCAGCGCACGCCAGGGTAGTGAGAACAGCCTATTGCTGGACGCCCATGCCTGGCGCAAGCGAGAAGGTGACGATACGCCCGGACTGGCTCAACGCGAGGTCCTTGAAAAGCCCCCCGAAACCCCAGCCTATCTGGAAAATGTGGTGATGGCGTTTTACGTTCGAGGCGAGTGTTCAGTGGCCAGGGTTCGCGAAGCCTTCGGCGCCGTACTTGAACAGCAACCGGCGTTACGTTGCAGTTTCGAATTCAACTCTCACGACCAATGGCGTCGTTCACAACACGCCCTTGATGAGTTCCCGTTGCCTTTTCACCTGATAAACCTGCCGCTTGAATGCGATATCAGCCAAACCGTAGCCGATCTGATCGCTGAAGAAACATTGACAGCTTTTGACCTGAAACATCCACCGTTGATTCGGGCAACCTACCTTGAATGCCAAGGGACGGATGACGTGCTGATCATCACCGCCCATCACATTGCATTCGATGGCTGGTCAGGTGCGGTACTGATGGACCAGCTTTGCGCGCACTATCAGTCATTACTCGCTACCGGCGTACCTGACGAAGCAAAATACTGCCTGCAATACGCAGATTATACCGATGCCCAACATCAGCGTTTGGCTGAAAACCTGCTGGATAAACATAGCGTTTTTTGGCAAGAGACACTGAAACAACTACCCGAACCCTTTCCATTGCGTGGCGCTATTCAGCGACCTCAGCAATTTACCTATCGCAGTGCCGTTATTCCGCTCAATCTGGATGTGCAATACCCTTTAATCGCGCAATTGTGCAGCCGAACGGGCTTCAGCCTTTATACCGTTATCCTCACTGCGTTCTTGGTTTCTCTCGCCAGAAACACAGGCACGACCGACCTCTACGTACGCTCTCCGGTAGCCAACCGGACCGACGCGGCCCTGGAGCCGGTAGTGGGGTATTTTGTTCACCCCATGGTGATTCGCCCCCGGCTTTGTGAATGGTCTCCTTCTCTGCGGCTGCTGGAGCAGGTCAATCATTGTGTGTTGGATGCCTATGGCCACGCCATGCTGCCGCCGCATATTTTCGAGGCCAACTGTTCGCCCCGCGCTGTCGCTTACGGCTCTCGATTTCCCTATTGGTATAACCACCATAACTATCCCTCGCGGCAGCGCCAATTAGGTACATCACAGCTCCACGGTATCGGGGTTCCGTCCAGCGGGATCAAGACCGATGTTTCGCTTAACACACTACGTACCGAAAGCGGATTGGTCGGTAGTCTTTCCTACTACCGTGACGCCATTTCTGAAGATTGTGTGCTAGCCCTGTTGGTCAGTTTCAAGCAGGCATTGAATGAGTTACTTGCCGTCGGGAAGTGATTGCAAGTAGTGGCGCAGTGTTAAGGCACACTCTTTACAGGAGACGATCATTATGACGGGTCAACTCACTGAAACATCTGAAAAAAGTGATACATCGTTACTTCTGTATTTAGATGAATTACCTGAGCTTGTAGAGAAGACAGTGAAATTCAGTGGCCGCTGCGAAGCTGTCCGACAACTGGGGGGGCTCACGTTCCTCCGAGTGGCCAGCCAATATTTTTCGTTGCAGGTCATTGTTCTGGATTCGACACTCAGAAACGCCACGGCCGAGATTCGCCAGGGGGACTTCATCTCGGTGAACGGTCTGTTAAGAACAAGGCCGGATGCGCTTGAACGTCCAGCCAGCCCGCGAATAGATCCGAATAAATACGAGGTCGTTCTCCAGCAATTTTCCATCATTCTTCAATCGCAAAAAATTGATCTCTTGACGGAGAAGGATGCAAAAAGTCGACATTCCCTCAGGCATATCTATCATCAGGCCAGCCAACTCATATCGTTGATCAAGCTTTACCTTGAGCAGCAAGGCTTTGTCCAGCTTCACGCGCCATCGTCGACAGACTTCCATGAGCAGCAACGAGTACGTGAGTTAACGGCTCTGAGCGATAACAGCCTTTTCAGTTCTCCCCTGTTCAGCGCTTACACGACCGAACAGTTGATGCATGGCACGCAGCGTTTTTATTTTTTTGTCGAGGGGACAGGTGCCCTGCCCGACTTGCTGCATATCGTGATTGCTCATCATGAACCTGGTCTCCACGCGCATGAGGACTTACTGACCGCCATCACTGGACATATTATCGAGCTGCTCGCGCCTGATATTCATTTGGAACTAGATGAGGCAGCATCTCGCTGGCAAGACTTGATCCTTCATACCCAGCCGTCACCTCGAATCTCCAGCAGTTACAACGGGTCGTTCCCCCTTCAGCCCCTTGCCAACGCTAAAAATGGTAAACGGATTGCGATACGTCGGCGCCTGCAAGGCGCACGAGAAACGTCGGGCAGTATCGCCACTGCCATGAGTTTGCCCCTGGGACCACTCAAAGAAGTGCTGGAAGCAACCAACCCCGCTAAAAAGCCCAAGCCACCCGCGCACGAAGTTCTGGCAGACATGGACGCTGAAAACAGCGCAGCCTACGAAGCATATTCAAAACTGGAATCCGAGCATCAGATGCTGTTGGTCGAACGATCCTTACGGGCGTTCAACCCCTATCAAGACCTTGCTGCGGCCCGATGCTCATCCCAGGCAGCGCTACGCTACATGGAACCTGCCCTGCATCACTACGGAATTGATCCGGCCATGGCGCAGCGATTTCTCTCGCTCCAGGCCCGGCTCCACGGAAACTCCAGCACCGCTGTTTGCCCCATAGCGTTATTCCAGTTGCTGTGGACAGTGCTGGGCAATCCTTCGGCCAAACTGTTGCTTCAGAGCAACACTAGCCGAGACCGCCTGCTGTTCACGTTTGTCAATCAACGGATCTTGACCGATATTCACCAACTGGTGTTTATCCATCCCTCCGCGATTGACGCTCTGGAGTCGTTACTGGAGCGCATACGCGACAAAGATACGCTAGGGCGGCTTCGCACACTGTTGCGCAACGTGATCGCCAAAACGCCAACCGAGCTTGCCACGTTGCTGACCACCCTGGCCGCGATGGAGCCCGCCAGCGCAAACGCTGCAATCGCAGAAACAAAAAAGCTCGAAAATGCCGTGAAGCATGGCTTTACCACGCCTTACTGGATGTCGCTCTGTTTAGGTTGTGAAGACCTCGACCCGCTCATCAATGCGCTACGCAGCAGCAATCTGCAATCCAGTCAGAGGATACTTGGCAATAACCCTGTTTTTTCACCAATATCAGGAAACAGCTTAAATAGGGTTGATTGCATAACTGTCGGTGACCACGAGAGATTGCCGCTCGCGGAGACTATTTACACGCTATTCAGACCGGTCACCGCGGGCATTAGTGAGTTGGAAAACACACTATCTGAATTGCAAGACTATTGTGCGCATATAGAGCGCGCACGACTAAATAATTTCAACCTGAATTTTATTCCGCACCTGTACTGCTATCGCTACATTATCTACCAACGGCGACAATTCCATGACCAGATCCGAATTTATCTCTCTAAAAATGCAGCATCATTCTTTGCAAAATCGACGACTGGAATTTGCACCGATATTAATCGGGAGCTTTTCAAAAGAACCGATCATTTTCATTTGAATATATTCAGTGAGCGTTTAGGAAAAGTAATAGGTAATGTACAGCTGTACACCTTAAGCATCCACAACGAAAATGCGCTACTTATTCGCGGCATAAACCCAACAAAGAACTATTCAACCGTTTGCTTGGCAGATGAACTGTTGGATTGTGTCATTGCCTGCGCAGAGGATCTTGCGACCGAAAATAATTTTTCGTTGGTTTGCGTTGCAGAACAAAATGGCCTTTGGAATTCTAACTCCAATCGCCCTGAGATACGCGCCGCGCTGGCGAAACGGGTTGCACATCAGGGCCCAATCGTCTTGGAAGATCCCTTTATGCTTTATAACCACTACACTACGGAGATATATATTTCCTCCGTCTATCCGCTATGGCGTAACCCACGTTAAACCACCCGGCGTAATTGTCAGCACCACGGGCTCCGTCGACAGCAGCGAGTTTAGCCATGAAGGCACCAGCAACCAGGCAACCGGGTTGCAGCAATAATCGCGTAGCGGCCCTTGTGGGGATGATCGCGGTTTTTATCGCCGCACACGGAACACATGGAACGCATATTCTTCTGTAGATACCGTATTGCCCCTCAAGGATTTTGCACATGCTGTCGACCGAAGACCTGGCGCTGCTCGAGGCCATTCGCGAAACCGGCAGCCTGTCGAGGGCGGCGGCATATCTGGGCAAGGCGCCGTCGACCGTGTCCTATGCGGCGCGCAACTGGAGGAGCGTTTCAATGCGTTGCTGTTCGACCGCCGCCGCTACCGTTTGCAACTGATCCCGGCGGGCTAGTTGCAAACGGTAGCGGCGCGGCTGATGCAGGACGTCTCGCGCCTGACCCAACGGGTCCGGCAAGTCGCCAGCGGCTGGGAGAGTCGCTTGTGGATCGTCACCGACGAACTGCTGGAGTTCGAGACCTTGATCCCGTTGATCGACGAATTCGATGCGCTGCAGTCCGGCGTACCGCTGCGCATCACCCAGGAAGTGCTCAAAGGGGTCTGGGAAGCCCTGCGTGAAGGCCGCGACACCGGGTTGGCTCGCTGCTGAAAAACGGCACGCTGGTTGAAAAGCTGATGGCCGACCCGCGCGAGCCGAACATCCTGTACGCCGGCTGGCGTGGCGACCGTGACGGTCGCGCCCTGGGCTGGTGGATGGAGCAACTCAAAAAATCGTACCTGGCCACCCGGCTGGTTCAGGGAACGCACCGGTTTGCCTGACGCCCGACCCTCAGTTGGCAATCACGCTCATGTTCCGCCCACTGGCCTTGGCCACGTACAGCGCCTTGTCTGCCGCACCGATCAGGTCTTCGGGGCGGACCTGGGAATCGGCATTGCTGGCACACACGCCGACGCTGACGGTCACGGCACCTTGCGGGCTGTCACTGTGGGCAATGTCGGCCTGTAGCACCGCGCGGCGGATTTTCTCCGCCACCAGAAATGCCCCCACGTAGTCGGAGCCAGGCAACACCACGGCGAACTCTTCGCCACCATAACGGGCGGCCAGGTCACCGGGGCGCTTGATGTTGTCCGTGATGATCGCGCTGACCTTGCGCAAACACTCATCACCGGCCAGGTGGCCGTAGCGGTCGTTGAACGGTTTGAAATGATCGACGTCGATCATCAGCAGCGCCAACTCGGCCTGGCTGCGTCGGGCGCGCCCCATTTCGGCATCGATGAAAGCGTCGAGCTGGCGCCGGTTGGCCAGCCCCGTCAGTGCGTCCTTGAGGGCCAGGCCCTCGAGGTTGCGATTGACCTCCAGGAGCTTGTCCTGGGTGTCCAGCAACTCGACCTGCACCAGATTCTGTTGCTTCATCAGTCTGATAAGCCGCAACCCCAGTACCCCGAGAAAACTCAGCAACAGCGTGACGATGCAGACGCTGAGCAGCGTTTCCTTGCGCCAGCTGGCAAGCACTTCATCCTTGTTCAGCGCGGTAAAAACGATCAGCGGATAACCCTCGACCCGGCGGTACCCTATCACCCGCTCGACACCATCGACAATCGACCTGATCGTGGCCGTACCCGTGTCGCCCTTGGGCAACAACTGGGTGAACAATGGGCTCTTGGCGAGGCTGGAGCCGATATCCGTCTCCTTGAAGGGTCTGCGGATGACAATGCTGGCATTGTCGGCGATCAGGTTGATCACGCCATTACTGCCCATGTCGATGCTGTCGTAGAGTTGCAGGAAATGGCTGAGGTAAATCGTCGCCAGCGCCACCCCGGCAAAGCTGCCATCGGGATGATTGACCCGGCGCGAAACCGTCATGATCCATTCACCGGTTGAACGGCTCTTGATCGACGGCCCGATGTGCGGCCCGCGGCTGGGGTTGTCGCGATGGAAGATGAAGTATTCGCGGTCGGAATTGTTGACGCCGGTCTGGCCGGCGCCATTGGAGTTGGCGATCCACTGCCCTTTTTCGTCGTAAACGAACAGGCCGTGGAGCTGGATCAACTCACGGCGCTGGACGTTGAGCAGTTGTGGCAGCCGGGATTGATCCACACCTTCGTGTTCCAGCCGATCGACCAGGGTGAACAGCAGCGTGTCGGCCTGCTTGATCGTTGCCTGCGCTTGCGAGGCCAGTGTCTGTGCAAGGTTGGACATCGCCACTTCCTTGTCATGCAGCAGGTACTGGCGTGAACTCCAGACCTCCCAGATCACGATCGCCATCATCGACAGGCACACCGCCGCCAGCAGGATCACCGCCGAACGGAGTTTGAGTCGGGGCACGGCTGGCCGGAGCATTTCAATAGGATCGTTGATCGACGGATGTCGCATGGTGCTCCCTGATTGTCTCTGACAGGGCGACTCTTCCTGATCGCCGCTTTTGCTCACTATGCCTGCTACAGGCTCGCAATGATGTTAGCGCGTCCCCTGTTTTACCGCCTCCAGCCACGCCGGATCAAGCCACGTCTGCCCGGTATCGATGCCCAGCGCTTGCATCCGCGCCTTGTGTTGGTCCATTTCACGGATCAACTGGTCATGGTCGCTTGAATTACCATCGAGCTGATGCATCTGGTTCAACCCCAGATGGTAGAAACGCAACAGCTTCATGGCAACCGGATCACCCTGTTCCACGGCCGCCGTTACATGATGCATGACATTGGTGATGCTCATCAGGCTGCGCTTGAGCTGCCAACTGTAGACCGCCGGCGCCATCCATGCCTGGCGCCAGAACACTTTGTGCATCAGCGCCGCCATCGCCAGCACGGCCACAAACACGCCACCGACGTTGAAACGCAGATTGTCGCCCCCCGGCGTGCCGAACAGAGCCACCGCCGCCGTGGACAGAATCATCGCCAGCGCCAGAAAGGTCAGGGCAAGGATGACCGTGCTGCGCCGCGTCTGTTGCCGGTAGGTGTCGGCGTTCATCGACTGGATTTCGAACATTGCGTCGGGTTTCCTGAACTTCAATGGTAAAAAGGGGGCTGAGGCAAAAAGACAGCGAGCCATTATCGCCTCTGCGAGGGATTTAGCTATGCTGGGGCTCCTTTTCATCTTTTCATCGTCAAGCGGGGGGACATGGCGAGACCATGCAGTTCGTGCCATCTTCTTTCATGAATACACATTATTCGGATGCCATTCGTGGTTGCTGTGTGAATGACATCGTTTTAAGGATCATTGAATGACCCAACGCCAAGTTATCGACGCCTCCGTCAGCCCCAAAGGCAGCCTGGAAACGCTCTCGCAACGGGAAGTCCAGCAATTGAGCGAAGCCGGTTCCGGCAGCACCTACAACATCTTCCGCCAGTGCGCCCTGGCCATCCTCAACACTGGCGCCCATGTCGACAACGCCAAGACCATTCTTGAAGCCTATAAAGATTTTGAGATCCGCATTCACCAGCAGGACCGCGGCGTACGCCTGGAACTGCTGAACGCTCCGGCCGACGCCTTCGTTGACGGCGAAATGATCGCCAGCACCCGGGAAATGCTGTTCAGCGCCCTGCGTGACATCGTCTACACCGAAAACGAACTCGACAGCCAACGCATCGACCTGAGCAACTCCCAGGGCATCAGCGACTACGTCTTCCACCTGTTGCGCAACGCCCGCACCCTGCGTCCCGGCGTCGAGCCGAAGATCGTGGTGTGCTGGGGCGGGCACTCGATCAACACCGAAGAATACAAATACACCAAGAAAGTCGGCCATGAACTGGGCCTGCGCAGCCTGGACATCTGCACCGGTTGCGGCCCCGGCGTGATGAAAGGCCCGATGAAAGGCGCGACCATCGCCCACGCCAAGCAACGCATCCACGGCGGCCGCTACCTGGGCCTGACCGAACCCGGAATCATCGCCGCCGAAGCGCCGAACCCGATCGTCAACGAACTGGTGATCCTGCCGGACATCGAAAAACGCCTGGAAGCCTTCGTCCGCGTCGGCCACGGTATCATCATCTTCCCGGGCGGCGCCGGTACGGCCGAAGAGTTCCTGTACCTGCTCGGCATCCTGATGCACCCGGGCAATGAAGGCCTGCCCTTCCCGGTCATCCTCACCGGACCGAAACACGCCGCGCCGTACCTGGAGCAGCTGGACGCGTTCGTCGGCGCCACCCTGGGCGACGCCGCCAAGCGGCTCTACCAGATCATCATCGATGACCCGGCCGAAGTGGCGCGCCAGATGACCCAGGGCCTCAAGGCGGTCAAGCAGTTCCGTCGCGAGCGCAACGATGCGTTTCACTTCAACTGGCTGTTGAAAATCGACGAAGGCTTCCAGCGCCCGTTCGACCCGACCCACGAAAACATGGCCAACCTGAAGCTGAGCCTCGACCTGCCGTCCCACGAACTGGCGGCCAACCTGCGCCGCGCGTTCTCCGGTATCGTCGCCGGCAACGTCAAGGACAAGGGCATCCGCCTGATCGAAGAGCACGGGCCGTACCAGATCCGTGGCGACGCGGCGATCATGCAGCCGCTGGACCTGCTGCTCAAAGCCTTCGTCGCCCAGCACCGCATGAAACTGCCGGGTGGCGCGGCGTATGTGCCGTGTTATCGGGTCGTTGCTTAAAACCACATCGGGATGAGCGTTACCGTCGCGAGCCGCAGTGAAAGCTGCGGTTCGCGGCACTCTATGGAAAGAAAAAATGCGCCAACGCAATTCCGCCAGGCTACTGGCGATCAACCCTGCAAAACAGATTCTGCTGTTTCACTTCCAGCATAAAGGCGATGCCCTCGACGGCCATAACCACTGGGCAACACCCGGTGGAGGACTTGAACAAGGCGAGTCGTTTGAGGCCGCCGCGGTTCGCGAACTGTTTGAAGAGACGGGGCTGCGTGTTGTCAATGTCGGTGGCCGAGCTACAGCAGACAGGCGAAACGGTTTGGCCTGAGAGGTTGATCGAGATGCTGGAGAGCGCGCTGGATTAACGAGCGTTATACGCTGGTGGTGATTTTCCAGCGCGTTCAATCCTCTTCCTGTAGGAGCGAGCTTGCTCGCGAAGAATTCAGACCCGTCGCGTTTATTCAGGCAGCACGCGTCATCATTGACGACCATCGCCGGAACGCAGCCTGTCGGGGGCTATCGAATCAATGCACCTGACCGCTGGCCGAATCACCTTGGCGGACCAGAATCTCATTGTCCTTGCTGATGGACTGCTGAATATTGTGACCAACGAGACCTATCATCTGACCCTCCTGTGAATACGTCACCTCGACATACCCCCCGCCAAAATACTCCACGCGATAAATACGCAATTCATCCACGGTTCGCATCGCGAAGGATTCAATCTCGAATAGCTCCTCGATCCCTACTGATTTGGGGATCATATTCTCGATCGTGATATATCCCGCCTCATGCAGAAACACTCGTGCCCCGTCCGGGCGAGTGACTTTCATGCCGCCCTCTACTTTCTCCACCACGCTGCCGGAAACCTGGGCGCCAACGAAGTTACCTTCGCGGTCTACCTGAACATAGCCATCGTCTGCTGTCGTTTCAGCTCCTGGTGGGGCTGCCTCAAACTCGACGTTGATTTTGCCTGCTTTAAGTTTGGTCATTGTGCTGCTCCTTGCAGTTGCCGGAATCGGCGGTGTTTTAGCTTTCTGCGTTGCTGGCGCAACAACGGGCCAGCGCGCAGCCAAAAACAGATCAGGAAACCTCAGGACTCACCGAACAGACTCCATCTAATGTTTTCTTCGGCGATGGTGACCCGGTCGGCGAGCAGGAAGCGGCTATGGCTGCGCTGGACATTCAGGGTCGGCATGATTTCGCCTTTTTCGAAACGTCGGATCTTGTCGACGATGCCTTCGGCTTTCCAATAGCCAGTCTGCGGGCAGGCTTGGCCACTGTTGCAGGTCAGGCTGGGGTAAGGAGCCCGAATGAAATCGGGGGAGTCCGGCAGCGGCCGGCCGGAGGCGGGGTCGAGGAGTTTGGCCTTGGCCAGTTGGTGGATCAGTTCTTCGCTGGGCTTTTCTGGCGGGACGTTGGCCCGGCGGGCTTCGAGCCATTGGAGCTTGCCATCCCAAGCTGGGAGTTTGGCCGGTGGTAGCGGGAGGATGTCGTTGATTTCGGGGACTGTGGGGTTGGCGTAGGAAGCGTTAGCAAGCACTCGCCAGATTTTTTCATAACGTTCGGCGCGTTCGAAGTCTTCCTGTTGGCCGAGATAGTACAACCGGTCATCTGGTTTTGGGCCACGGAAGCCATTTTCCAAGAAGGAAGCAGAAGATTCATCTCCCGCAGCGACTCCGAGTTGGAATGCTTCGAGTGCTTCTTGATAACGTCCGTTTGAGGACAAATTAACTCCGAGCGCATTGGCGGCCTCGCCATTACCTTGCTCAGCCGCGCAATGACGCATCTGTCGGGCGACATCAGGAGCAATATGTATCGGTGCGAGCTTATCGCCCACGTAGGCTTGTCCTAATGCGCTGCCGTGGTCGGCGGCCTTGCGGTAATAACGCAAGGCCATTTCCGGGTCCTGCTTCAACCCTGCCGAGCCTTGCTGCAGAAAAATACCCACGAAGTAGTATCCCGTGGCAACACCAGCGTCGATCAGTTGCTGGCTCAGGCGTAGATGCTCTTCGCCACGCAGCTTGAAACGTTGGCGCATCGACCCGTTTTGCAGGTTGATATTGGCCTTGTAATGACCGTTTTCTGCGGCGATACGGTACAGCCGTTCGATTTCGGCATCGACGCTTTTTTCCTGCTTGAGCTGGTTGTTTTTCTGTAGCCAACGGGCATAGTGAAAAATCACGTCGGCTTCGGCGCTGGCTTCAGGAATTTTTTCGTGAACGCAGGTGAAAGCCAGATTGGCTTTGATCTCTGTGAGCGGTTTCACATGAGGATCCTTCTTCATATAGTTAAAGGTAATGCGGCTATCGCAAGCCGCCAACAGCAGGCACGTAAGCAGGAGGACATGTCGCATCAGTCGATATTCTTCAAGGTGGCTTTGCCGTAGTAAAATTCGATAATTGGGGCGTCAGGAGATCGTTGTTCCGATTGGAAATCCTTGTTGCGCTTAATGATGTCTTGCCAGGCTTTAAATGCCGAACTCGCATCATCCTGCACCCCCTTCCCATCCGTATGCAGATCCCACAACCGCCGCCTCAACGCCTGGGTCACACTCATCCACTCATGGGCAATGTTCAGCTCGCTATCCACCTGCATGCTCCGGGTGTTGATGTTCGCCGAGCCATGGGTGGTGAACACGTCATCGACGATCATCAGCTTGGAGTGGATGTACACCGGCATCCATTCCTTGCCCGCTGGCGAGTCGGGGGCGACCAGCGAACACACATGGACTTTTAGGTTGGGAATCTCTTCCGGGACAATAGAGCTGTCCTTGATTGCCTTGATGTGCCAATCGAGTTCGGCCTGCCATTCGGCCAGCTCCCGGTGTCCGACGCGGTCGCGGGGTTCGGGCATAGGCCTTGGTGATGCTTGCGCTTTTACCTGTTCGATGCGGCGCAACTTTGTCACTTCGGGAATGGTTTCGGCGCGTCCGAGGCTTTCGAGCATGCGCTGGGTATTCAGCGCGCCCGGGCCCAGGCCGTCCTCGCTGGCATTGGTGATGACGAACAGATGCAAGTTGCCATGCTCTACAGGATCACGTCCGGCCCTGGCCTGGCTGGCGGCTACTGTCTTGATCAGTTCAGCCAAGGGCGGCCAGCGAAAGTACTGGTTCTCGATGTAGATGAACTGGGTCGCGTTGTTCACCGCTTGCAGGTACAGCGTCTCGATGTCGCGTTTGCCTTCCTGGGCCTGGGTGCGCAGGATCTGCGCGATCTGCTTCGTTGCGCCCGGGGTGCATTGCAGCTGAAGCCCGACTTGCTTGGCCTGGCGCGACGCCAGCAGGTCCTCGCCGGTCTCCTTGCGCCAGGCCGCGGCGAAGTTGTGGTGCAGGTGTTCCAGGATCGGGCCGCTGACCTGGCTGGAGATGTCCTGGCGTGGGGTATTGCCGCGCGGGCCGAGGCAGGGGGCCGGTTTGTTGCCTTCGGCACGGTTCAGCGCCGAGTGATCACTGGTGTCCCAATACTCGTCGAGCATGTTGTGGCCCATGACGAAACCCACGGCGCGATCGGGCAGTTCGTAGTCGACCAACACCGTCTTTTGATGGTGCGTGGCGGTGAGTTTCAGGGCTTGGCGCATCTTGCTGCTGATGTGCGGCTCGAGGCTTTCATATTTTACCCAATGGGAAATTTCAGCCCTTTCCTCCCAACTGAAGCCGCGGCTGACGAACGCTGGCAGGCCGTTCGCGACCTGTTGCGCCGCCTGGTTGTCCGCGACCGCACAGCGGGCAAACCACTCGCGATCTTCGGCGTATTGCGCCTCGGTGGAGCGCTGCAGCGTTCGATCGGCGATGCGAATCGAACCTTTGCCAGGCAGGTTGGCCTCGCCGCCCAGACCCGCCAGATTGAAGGGCATTTCCCAGCCCAGCAGCCGCACCTTGACGCCTTTTTTGGCCTTGGCCAGGAGCAGCTCACCGATGCTCGGCGCCATGCCGTCGCGAATGAAAAACATCGACGGCTGGAAACCCCAGCAGATGATGTCGACGGTTTTCTCGGCCTCCGCAATGGCCTGGTGCACGGCCCGGAAGGCTTCCTCGCCGTTGATCAACGGCTGATAGGTGGCGCCCACCGGATGGTATTCGGTGTTGCACACGTACCAGCGCGCCGTGCAGGTGGCCGTGTTGGTGTGCTGCAGTGCGATGGGCACCACGCATTCGAATTGAGTCATTGGGATTTCCCTTCCTGATCGGTGATGTGCGCGGCGTACTGCCCGCGATGATCGGTGTGCGACGCGGGCTGATTGACGCTGGTATCGGTTTGCGAGAGGTGGTTGTGCAGGCCTTGATTGGCGAGTGCGGCCTGCCCGGCGTTGCGGTAGTCGGTGGGGACCGGGATTTGGTAAACCGAGCCATTGGCCATCACCAATCGGTAGCCCCGGGTGACCACCTGATGGGCAATCGATAGTTGCCCGGTCTTGTCCAGCACGCCCTTTTTGAGTTCCGCGCCATCGGCGTACAGCGTGTAGGGCATGCCGGCCCAACCGTGGCTGGCGGCATTCGGGACAGGCGAAATGCTCAGGTTGATCAGTTCTTTCGACAGGCTTTGCGGATAGTCCGGATGCGTGGCCTTCATGCTCGCCGCACCGCTGTAGTCGAAATGCGCCGCCTTGGCCTTGTAATCCCCGGCGGTGCCCGACTCGATGCCACAGGGGTCCAGGCTGAGGTAACTGCCGCCGCCGTTGAGGACGATTTTCTTCTTCGCGGTGATGTGGATTTCGTCCTCGGTGCTGGTGATGTCCAGGCCATGCCGGGCGATCAGTTCCAGTTTGTCGTTCTGCGCCTGCACACTGACCGGGCCCTGGTTGGCGATGAGCTTGAGGCCGAGCTTGCGCACGAACAGGCTCACCCCCTGGCCGACGCCGATGAACAGGCGCTTGACCACGCTGAGGTCGGCTTGGCCGCCGGCGTTGAGCATCAGGTTGTCCTGCGCGGCCAGTTGCAGGTGCTGGCCGCTGGTCAGGGCGATGCCCTGGGGGGCGCTGAGCAGGATCACTTGCGCCTTGAGCGAGTCGAGTTGTTCGCGCAAGAGGGTCAGTTGCGCCTGCACATCGGCGGGTTCGGCGTGGGCGGTTTGGGCGTCCGTGGACAGCTGTTGCAGTTGCTCGCCGGCCTGTTGCAGGCGGCCGACGGCAGCGTCCATGTCCAGCGTAGCGCCCTGCGCCTTGGGCTGGGCGTCGGCGCTGATGAACACGCCCTTGCCGCCTCTGATGGCGCCCCAGTCATCAGTGCGCAGTTCAAAGCCCTCGCCGCGTTTGGCCTTCTTCGCATCAACCAGATGCCCCAAATTGAGCTGGCTCTTGCCGCCGTATTCCGTGCTGAGCTTGACGTGCTCCTGCCCGCGCAAGTCCTCCATCCGCAGCTTGTTGTTGGCCGGCGTGCGCAGCACGTTGCGCTGGT